>CAZMWC010000005.1:0-25567 GCA_964569805.1 uncultured Gallionella sp. | reverse complement strand
GGAACACGAACAGGATCACCTCGGGCGCAACCCGGAGTTCGGCGAGCAAATGCAGCACCGGCAATCCTATTTCACCCAGCTCCCTGAGGCCGATGCCCACCAGCACCAGCATGACCGTGAATGGCAGGCGCAGTCTGTCGGCCAGTCCCTTGGTGGCGGCCGCCACCAGTAGCAGGCCGACGACCGCCACCACCAGCTCGGGGATGGGCATTGCATGGTTCATGGCGCGGCGCTCCTTGCTGGCCCTGGGCTCATCCCGGCTAGTCCGAATGCTTCTTCATGGCAGCCCGAGGCCGAAACATACAACAATCAAATGGCGCAAGCGTACAGCTGTTGCCGAATGCATGCGCCGCGCCGTTACCGTCGCTCAACTGCGATCGTCCGCTTCCGGCACCCAGCCACTGTTTGCGGCAAGCGCGAATTCAGAATTGGTTGCTGGCCTGTATCAGTTGCCGCAACTTGTTTTTCGCCGCGCCGCTGGCAATGACCTGGTCAGCTTTTGCGATGCCTTCCTTGAGCGTGGCAGCCAACCCCGCCACGTAAATCGCCGCACCGGCATTCAGTTGCACAATATCGCGCGACACGCCGACTTCGTTGTTCAACACACCCAGCAATTTTTCCCGGGCTTCGTCGATGTTGGCGACGCGCAGCATGTCCGCCGGCGCGCTGGGCAGGCCAAACTGATCGGGATGCACGGTGTATTCGCTGACCTTGCCGTCTTTCAGTTCCGCAATATAAGTGCCCGCGCTGATCGAAATTTCGTCCATGCCGTCCGCGCCATGCACCACCAGCACATGGCGGCTGCCGAGTTCGCCGAGCACTTGCGCGAGTTTGGCGGTAAGCGATTGATGGAATACGCCGAGCAGCTGATTCTGCGCGCCCGCCGGATTGGTCAGCGGCCCGAGCAGGTTGAACAGCGTGCGCACGCCGAGTTCGCGGCGCACCGGTGCGGCGTGCTTCATCGCGCTGTGATAGTTGGGCGCGAACATGAAGCCGACGCCGATGCTGTCCACGCACTGCGCAACCTGCTCCGGGGTGAGGTTGACATTCACGCCAAGTTTTTCCAGCACATCCGCGCTGCCGCAAGTGCTGGATACCGAGCGTCCGCCGTGCTTGGCGACATGCGCGCCGGCCGCCGCCGCGACCAGTGCGCTGGCAGTGGAAATATTGAAGGTCTGTGCGCCGTCGCCGCCGGTGCCGCAAGTGTCGACCAGATGCCCGGTATTTTTCACGCTGACCTTGCTGGACAGTTCGCGCATCACTGCCGCAGCCGCCGCGATTTCATCAACCGTTTCGCCCTTCATGCGCAGCGCAACCAGCACGGCGGCGATTTGCGCGTGGGTGAGTTGCCCGCCCATGACGCGCTGCATCAATTCGCGCATCTCGGCGAATGTCAGGTCATGACGGTCAATCAGGCGGGTCAACGTCTGAGCGTAATTCATCATTTCGCTCCCTGCAGAAAATTCTTCAGCATGTCGTGACCGTGTTCGGTCAGGATCGATTCGGGATGGAACTGCACGCCATGTACCGGAAACGTCTGGTGGCGCACACCCATGATCTCGCCATCGTCGGTCCACGCAGTGATCTCCAGGCAGTCCGGCAGGGTTTCGCGCTCGATCACCAGCGAGTGATAACGCGTCGCGGTGAATGGATTCGGCAGGCCGGCGAACACACTGGTGTTGTGGTGATGAATCAATGAGGTCTTGCCGTGCATCAACGTCCTGGCGTGAACGATCTTGCCGCCGAACGCCTGACCGATACTCTGGTGGCCGAGGCATACGCCGAGGATGGGAATTTTTCCGGCGAAATGCCGGATCACCGCTACCGACACACCCGCCTCGTTTGGAGTGCACGGGCCGGGCGACACGACGATATGCTGCGGGTTCATTTTTTCGATCTGCCCGACCGTGATTTCATCGTTGCGATGCACCACCACGTCCGCGCCGAGCTCGGCGAAATACTGCACCAGGTTGTAGGTGAATGAATCGTAGTTGTCGATCATTAGCAGCATATTTAGCTTATCCTATTGATTTTTCAATGAGTGCGATGCTGAGCCATTGAATTTTGTCCGGTATTTTGTCCGGTTTTTTTGGTGCTTGGAAATCGCACCAACCGGCACCGGAAAACCCGCATTATCCCCTGCGCGAGGAAGCCACTCAAGGCTGGAGATTATGGTCATGATTACGAAACGACCGAAGCACTTCACGCCACCGCCCACATGGCCGACAGCAACTCCGCCTGCGCCAGCACCGTCTTGGTTGCTTCCTCCTGCAAGTCGGGCGGGAAGCCATGCTTTTTGAGGATGCGCTTCACCATCACTTTAATTCTGGCGCGCGCACTTTCACGGATGGCCCAGTCGATGGCCACGCTCTTGCGGACTTGGGTCACGAGTTCGGCGGCGATGACTTTTAGTTCGTCGTTACCCATCGCTTGCACGGCGCTTTCGTTCGCGGCGAGTGCGTCGTAGAAAGCGATCTCGTCTTCGTTCAAGCCGAGGTCTACGCTGCGCTTGGTCGCAGCATCCATTTCCTTGGCCAGATTGATGAGCTCTTCAATGACCTCGTGGGTAGCGATGGCACGGTTGTGATAGGCGTTGAGCGTACTCTTCAGCATCTCGCTGAACTGGCGGCTTTGAACAAGGTTGCGCGCGGAGCGCAATTTGATTTCGTCCTTGAGCAACTTCGCCAACAGCTCGGCGGCGACGTTCTTGTGCTTTAACCCGCGCACCTCGGCAAGGAATTGATCCGAGAGAATGCTGATGTCCGGCTTCTTCAATCCCGCAGCGGTGAAAACATCAATGATGCCTTCGTCTGCCATGATCGCCTTGGATACAAGTTGTCGAACTGCGGCGTCAATTTCTTCTGGTGGGCGTTGCGTACCGGAGGTCTTCGCGAGTTGCGCCTTGATCGCCTGGAAGAAGGCGATGTCATCGCGCAATTCGATTGCTTCATCCGTTGCTGCGCACAGCGCAAACACGCGCGAGAGGTCAGTCACTACCTGCACAAAGCGTTGCTTGCCATCTTCCTGCTGCAACACATGCTCCTGTCCGGCAGGAATCAGGCCGAGGCGTTCGGCGGACGTGCCAGTCGTCCACTTGTCCCAGTTAAAGCCGTGCATGATGGCGCAGGTAACTTCGTGTTTTTCCTGCATCGTCGCGATGGCTTGTGCGGTATCAATGCTTGGACTGCCTTGACCGCCACTCTCGGTGTAGGTGGCGAGCGCATGCTTTAGTTGGTCGGCAAGGCCAAGGTAATCTACGACCAAGCCACCCGGCTTATCGTGGAAAACACGGTTCACGCGAGCGATGGCCTGCATTAGGCCGTGGCTACGCATCGGCTTATCGGCATACATCGTGTGCAGGCAAGGCGCGTCGAAACCTGTCAGCCACATATCGCGCACGATCACGATGCGGAACGGGTCTTTGCTGTCTTTGAATCGGGTCGCCAATTCGCGGCGACGCAACTTGTTGCGGATATGCGGCTGCCAGTCGGGGCCATCGTCTGCGCTGCCGGTCATCACAATCTTCATCACGCACGCCTGCTTTTTCTCCGCTTCGATGTCGTCGTCTTTGGCACTCGCCCAATCAGGCCGTAGCTTGATGATGGCGTTGTATAGGTCAACGCAAATGCGGCGGCTCATACACACCACCATCGCTTTGCCATCCATCGCTTCGAGGCGGCGCTCGTAGTGTTGTACGAGGTCTGCGGCGACGAGTGCGATGCGCTTGGGATCTCCGACCAATGCTTCGAGTGCGGCCCATTTCGTTTTCAGCTTCTGTTTTTTGTCCTCTTCCTCGCCCTCGGTGATCTCGTCAAACTCTTCGTCTATCTCCGGCAGCGCGGCCTGGTTCAGCGCCAGCTTGGCGATGCGGCTCTCGTAATAAATCGGCACCGTTGCTTTATCCGCCACGGCACGCTGGATGTCATAGATGCTGATGTAGTCGCCGAAGATCGCCCGCGTATTGGCATCATTTTTCTCGATGGGTGTGCCGGTGAAACCAATGAACGACGCATTCGGCAGCGCATCGCGCAGATTGCGCGCAAGGCCGTCAATCAAGTCATACTGGCTGCGGTGCGCTTCATCGGCAATCACCACAATATTTCGACGTGATGACAGCTCCGGCATCTTCTCACCCTTGTCAGGCATGAACTTTTGTATCGTGGTGAAGACCACGCCGCCGCTGGCCACTTGCAGCAGTTCGCGCAATCGCTCGCGGCTATCGGCCTGCACCGGCATCTGGCGCAGCAACTCGTGGCAGCGCTGAAATTGGCCGAAGAGTTGATCGTCCAGATCGTTACGGTCGGTCAGCACCGCCAGCGTCGGATTCTGCATCGCAGGATGGCGCACCACGCGCGCAGCATAGAACAACATGGAAAAACTCTTGCCCGAACCCTGAGTGTGCCACACCACCCCCGCGCGACGGTCGCCCGGTTTGCCGCCATGCATCCTGCCCGCCCAGTAATGGCCTTGATCCTGGCGCAGCAGATTTTCATCCACCATGCCGCTCGCGCGCACCGTCTCTTCCACAGCGGCATTCACCGCATGGAATTGGTGATAACCCGCGATGATCTTGTGCAATTGGTCACTGTCCGTGTCCTCTTCGAATACGATGAAATGCTGGAGCAGGTCGAGGAAGCGTTTCGGCTCGAACACTCCGCACACCAGCACCTCCAGTTCCAGCGCAGTCTTCGGCGCATCGCCCTCACCATCTATCGTGCGCCACACCTTGAACCATTCCTGATTAGCCGTGAGGGAGCCGATGCGTGCATTCGTGCCATCGGAAACCACCATCACCTCGTTGTAGTTAAACAGGCTACCGACTTGTTGCTTGTAGGTTTGCAGTTGATTGAACGCCGACCAGATCGTCGCATTTTCATCCGCCGCATTCTTCAATTCGATCACTGCCAGCGGCATGCCGTTGACGAAGACCACGATGTCAGGCCGCCGATTGTTTTGGCCTTCGATTACCGTAAACTGGTTCACGGCCAGCCAGTCATTGTTTTGGGCGTTATCAAAATCCACCAGCCGCGCGTGATCGCCCGCGATGCTGCCATCTGCGCGCCTGTATTCCACCGTAACCCCATCGCGCAGCATGGCGTGAAAATTCCGATTAGTCTGCGTGGGCGAAGGTGTGCCGACGCGCAACACCTTACGCAGCGCATCCTCGCGCGCCTCTTCCGGCATGGTCGGATTCAACCGCCAGATCGCATCGCGCAAGCGGCCAACCAGCACCACGTCAGCAAACGAATCCCGTTCCGCCGCCGGTTCGCCGGGTGCCATGTGCGGGCCATGACCGATGGTATAGCCCAGCTCCCCGAACCAACTTAGGGCAGCGTCTTCTACGATGGATTCGTTAATCTGGCTCATTCAGGTTTGCGTTTAAATAAACAACCTATTGAAAATAAATGTATTAGATGATCCATAGAGTGCTTGCGCCGGTTTGCTTTTAAATAAGAAGCTGCATCTTCGATGATGGATTTGTTGATCGTAGACATCAGCTATCCCCCGCTTTCAGGGGCCGGGGCTGAGATCGGTAAGCTTGAAGCTCATGCGTCGGGGTCTTGGGAAAAGCCAGCGCCATAACAACATCCCTAACCATTGGTGTCAGATATTCATTGCGGAGTGCATCGGGCTTGCGCCCCACAAGTTCTGCGAGCGCCCGCAGGCAAACAAACTGGTCGCAACAAAGGTTTATCAACACCTCGCGCAACTGTTCCCGTGGCAATTTCTTTTTGGTTCTCGGCAGTGCTGCCATAGCCTCAAGCCGAGCTCTGAAGACTGGGGATAATTTGGATAAATCGTCCAGCAGCGGCAGTTCGAGCTTGGGCGTAAGAATTCTTCCTTCCGCATCCCGCTTCGTCGCTTCACCGGCTTCCAAAATGGAGGAGGGCAACTCCAAAACTGAGGAGCTGCCGGTCAAAACTGAGGAGCTACCAGTCAAAACTGAGGAGCTCAAACCCAAACTCGGGGAGCTGGGTATCGAAATTCGGGTAGGTGGGCCGAAAACGTCATCTGGCGTCGGGATCGCTTCGCCGGGCAGGTGGTAAATGGCACCACGTCCTCCCGTTGATTCCAGCATCCCGAGCTGTGTCAGATGCTGGAGTGTCTTGGAAAGATCACCCGGATGTTCGGTTGTCACTGTCCTCAATCTGGCGTGATTAACCGTGCCTTCGCTGGCAGCCAACGCCAGAGCGACACGCTCAACATGCGATAACTCATCGAAGCGCGCACCAAATCTCGCCTTCAGCCCCGCCATGACCTGTTCCGGGAACAGATCAATCATCCGCAACTCCAACAAGGTCTGGTTATAAGGCTCGGAGGTATCGTAGAACTTTGGCGGGCTCCAGTGCTGGGACTGCCAGCCATGCAAAATTTTCGGAATTCCTGTCCCCGCCTGCTCGCCTACACCCACGAAGCGAAACATCTTGTGCAACGTTCGATTGCGGCAGTCCGGCTCGCCGCCCTGAAGCGCTATCTCCACCGGAATTCGCATCAAGCCTGGATTGCGAAAACCGAACATATCGGGCCGTTTTACCACCAGCACGGAGGCACGGTCGGAGTAATCCGCATGGACGATCACGTTGGCCAGTGCCTCACGCAGCGCCTCATGCACTGGCGTTTCATCTTTGCGCTCTCCTTTTTCAAGCCGGAAGGGAACCTTCAAATCCGCAGTCAGCTTCAAGTACACCTTGCGGTAAAAGTCGTAGAGATTCCCCGACCACTTGCCGTCCAGTGTCAGACGGTCAATCCAGCGCTTCTCGGTTCTGGCCTCCGGGCGCTCTTGATAATCGAGCATGTAATTCGGCAGCTCCTCTTGTATGGAAGCCATCTGCCCGAACATCAGCAGCCCCGCCAGCGTCAGTCCGCCCTCACCGGTTTCACGATCCATTCGCCATCCTCCGATCTGCCGCAGAAATTCCCGGTCGGGGAGCGTATTCCAGACATGGCCGGGGTCGCGGTTAGTGAACACCTGCCGGTAGGCGCGCAAAGTTTCAGCGTCAATATCTTCCAAATTGTAACGGCGCAGAATCCGGTCATCGCGACTGTCCTCAACCTGCTCGGACAGCATCCGTTTCACCTCCTCGTCGGGCAACGGGCGATCTCCATCGTTAAGCCTGCGGTAGGTGTGCCCGGCAAACGGATTGGTTGTCAGGTGAACTGGTCGCTGCTTGCGCGTAGCACGGGGAATATCAATAACGAATATTGTCCGACCTTCGAGGACAACCTCACGCACCGAATCGTCAGTGAGCAGATTGGCACTGGCCTTGTTCCGATTGTTAAGTGCATCGAACAACTCCTTGCGCACCTTGGCAACGTTCGCAATGCCCTCCACAGAAAACTGTAGCTGTTTCTCGCGCACACCGAGCACAACCACACCACCTTGCGTATTGGCGAACGCGCTGTAAGTGGGCCAGAAATCATCTGGCAGCGCGCCTTGGCCATCGCGACCGGCAGCGAGCTTGCACTCCAAATCCACGGACTCTCGCAGCAATTCGATATCGGCGATGGATTGAATTTCAATCATGCGGCAGCCTCCGTTGCATCAGCACACTCTGCCACGCTCAACACCCTGCTCAGGGCTGCGTTTTTTTCGGTGAATTCCTTGATGGACATAGTCACTAAAAGCGAACACCCAGTAAGCAGCCGCTCAAATCATCATCCGTTAGGCTCACTCGAATAAAGTCTCGGAGATTGAAGCCCTCAGAGAACTCATCCCATGGCACGTAATCGCTATTGAGAGTGCAAATATATTGGAAGCCGCAGGCCGCCGCCTCTTTGGCCGCAATCTCAAGTGCCAAAGCGCGCTGGCGTTCGTCAACACCGTCGAATATCGCACTGTCATGGAGCAGCAGCTTGGGTGACGGCACCTTTGGTGCCCAGATGGATGCCAAAGTCATGTCATAGCAGAACACCTTCATGTTGCTAATCCCGGTACTGCCTGAACGCTCAATTTCCACGTCAAATTTGAACCCCGTCGGGCCAACATCAATAACTAATCGTCCTGGCACGTTATAGAGGCGTTCGGAGTAATTGTTAAATAGCTCAATAGCCCTCTCCCAAATCTCGTGCCGCTCTTGATAATCACCTCTCGCCTTTTGCTGAAGCACTTCTTGGTCAATCTTGAGTTGGCTTAATCCTGTCTCGCATGATTTCAAATTGTCGATGGTCGTCGAAATAGAATTTAACTCGTTGACCATTTCCAAGTATCGTTTCTGAATGAGCGTGTACTCATCTAGGGCCCCGTGGCTTTGCAGAACCTGCATCACGGCAGCACGCTTATCAGACTTTACTTTAATGGCCTGTTCGCGGGTCAGCACCTCACTTTTCAAACGAGAAACTTCTGCCGCAAGATAGTTCCTACGATTCTCGATAATATCGTGGTGGAAAGCCTGAACTTCTTCGATGCGACGGAGCGTCACGCCCGGTAGCGCCACTCCGGCATCAGCATATAACTTCTCGATGGCGTTCGGCACTGGTGCATCCGCCTCAGCAAGGCTCTTCTCATAAAGGGACAGCATGCGTTGATCCATCGAGTTCTTGTTCGCAGCCTCATGAATCTCCTCAGTGAGTTGGTTGGCCTGTATGCGGATTTCTTCGTATTGTGGATGTACCTTAAACGAAGCGAGACTTGCCGCATCTATGTCGGCCTTCTTTTGGAGCCTCACCCGTCTTGCCTCCAATTCGCCTAGCGATCCAATAAAGCCCTTTACGACACCAGTTTTTGCTGCTTTCTTTAGGCTCTCCAATCCCTTCTTTCGATCCTTTAACAACTGCAACTCGCAAGCATCGTTCCAGGCCAACCCCAGAAGGAATGCATTGTTCACCTGCTTGTCCCATTCGACTTGCTTTCTGTGGTGCTCGAACGGAGTCGTGAACGCATCTTTCCCACGCCTGACGCTGTAGGAAATGAGGCTTCGAAAAGTCGGCTGGTACTTGGAGTAGCCTTCAATTGGAAGCCCATAGAACAGGTTCCCTAAAAGTCCATTCCATTCTCTCAAGCCATAGGCAAGCTCACCCTTTTTCTTCTTTGGTTTCACTGGCCAACGCGCCGTATCGCCCTCAACGAAAAATGAGTTCGGGTCATCAACACAACGCCTGACGGAGATCGGCTTTCCGTCTATCTCAATATCCAAAGTAAATTCCCAGCCCTTCAAAGCCTCTACAAGCAGGCCCTTACCCTTGGACGCCTTTGCCCCAAGGCAGAAGTGAATGATTTCTATCAACGTGGATTTACCCAAACCATTCCGAGAATCCCGTTTAGTTGATTCCTTCGTCCTGTCAGCCCAAACGACGTTGAATCCAGCACCAAACTCCACGGTTTTAAACGTGGCATGGTTCGCGGACAGCTTTTTAATCATGGCGCTTCCCTTCTAATGATGAGGCCTTCCACCATGTCAATCGCACCGATGGCATATAAAAAATCCAGCGTGAGCACGAACCGCCAATAGGCGCCAATTTCTGGCGCATGCTTCACCCTCTCCCAGATACCGGTCGTCGTCATAGGCTCAGAGAGAAGAGGAAGTACGGCGGCACCCGCCCCGAGCAAGGACTTATCCAACGATATGTGTTTAGTAGGCAAAATCATTTTTCAAAAATATCGCACTTCTCGAAGAGATAAACCAACACTGCGAGACCAGCCGAGCGCTTCGATTGCCCCTTTACGCCTCGTTGCGCAAAATCGCACATCAGGTCAAACAAGTCGTCACCTCGATGCCCTTCGCGCCAAAGCCGGAAATACTCTTCTAAGAATCCCGCCTTTAACCTCTCCGGATAATCTGAATCGATCTGCGCCTCATGCTGAACGAAATCTCCGACCAATTTGGCAACGCTGAGTCCCATGGTAATGGTTATACGGCTTCCATTTCTGAGGTCATTTTTTCGAATCTTTTCGTCGGGCGGCAGAAGCGAAAAATCCTGCGATTCCTCACCTGGTTGAAAATGATTAACCCACTCTGTTGCCATTTGAAGCTCAGGGAAACCGACCTGCGCAAAAGCGAAATTCATTCCCTCTCGTACTTTCGATTCATGATTCGCTTTGATCTGAAGAAGCATGTCCACGGTGAAATTTGCTTCCTGCTTGTCGATCTGAGTGTGGTGGTTTGCACACAAGTAGATCAGGTTGTCGTAATGGTCGCGCGCAGCTTCACTGATCGTGGAATTGTAGCGAGCAGCAGTCGGATTTTCGCCAGCGATGTGGGCAGCTTCGCCAACCACAACCGAGTCACCCCCTGTTGGCGCATCCACCGTCAGCTCGCTTTGGCAGTCAGGAAATGCACATCGGCCTCCACTGCGAAACGCCAGTAACAGTTTTGTTGGATAGGTTGCACTCATGCTGAAAGTATAAATGAAATTGGTAGCTCCCCGCACCAAGTCAGGACGGCATCTTCGACGGTGGATTCGTTGAGGCTCATGATTATGGAGTTGCAGACGGTGCAGCGGCTGGAGCCGCCGCTGCGGTCTCGGTTGCTGCGGGTTCTTCTACAAAAGCATCACCCATCATCATCTTGTAGTGTTCAATGTGGCGCGCCTTGTCGAAGATTTCTCTGAAGACTTTAAGATAGTTCTCCACCATCGAATCGTCGATCGAGACGTAGAGGTCGTCGTGGGCATAGTGCGACCCATCATGCACCCACGAGCAAAGGGACTTGCAGATAATCTTCTCCCTTCCGTCAAACATTGCGCAAAGCTCGTCCAGCTCGATGCCACCTAGAATCTTAAAGTAGTTCTCTAGGATGCGTCGCAGCGTGTTTTGAATAGCGAGATTCGAGCGCTCTGGTTTTCGAACTTCTGCCCACAGCAACTCGTATGACGTCTTGATGGGGTTGGTTGTTTGCGGAGCCAGTTTGGACACCAGCCCCGGTTTTTTAACGATCCAGAAAGTCTCCTCGTTCAACACGCCGTTGTTTGGTCGCTTGCGACTATATGTGACCTCCTTGTGGAAATATACGTTGTGCGTGAGCACGAAGATTTGCTTGATGTGTCCGGTACCCAAGCGCACTTCGTCAAACAACCCTTTAATGAGGCTTCCTACGATGAACAAGATGTCACTGTCGAGGCTCGAAACAGGGTCGTCAAACACAACAACGCGGTTCGTCGTCATGCCGCTATCCGAGATGCTTCCTTTCAAGAGATGGTAGAAGTAGAGGAAAGTGACGAACGTCTTTTCACCTTCGCTAAGTGTCACCTTTGCATCTGAACCATCAGAACGAATCAGTTTGTAGGACGTGCCGCTCGCAGTTTTTGCGAGCGAAAAGCCCTGAAAGCCGAAGGACAAGAGTAGCGCATTGATCGCGTCAATCGTCGGCTGAACGCTCGTCGTCTGCTTTTCGAGTTCGCGGATATCGGCAGCTTTCTTTCCTTTGTCCGTCGTCGCAGTCGCAATCTGCCCGTTCATGGCGGTGATTGCTTTGTCCAGACCTTCTCGCGTGGTCTTGTATGCGCTGAGGTCGGTTTTGAGTTCCTCCAGCACATACCTCCACACCTGTGCGGTCAGCGTACCGCGCTCTTGGGAGAGATTCGCGACCATATTGTTGTGCGCCGCAACAAGAGCATTGGTGGAATCAATCAACGCCGTGATCGCTGCGACTACGTTGCTCAGGGATTCAAGTTCAACAACCTGACTCGCCTCCTTCTTTTTCCCCGCAAGCCTCTGGACGTTGATTGTGACTTTGGAGTCGAGCAGCTCCTTTTCGGTTTTCAGCTTCTCAACATCCAAGAACCTAGACGGAGCCGCGATGATCAACGCAATTTGCTGCTGAAGCCGGGCAGCGTCAGTTGAGTAGTTGGTGGCGAGGTCGTCGATGGCCTTGCTATCCGTCACAAACGTCTCATCGAAATACTCGTTCAGACTCTGCGCGAAGGCCTCGGTCGTGCTCTGTTGGCAAAACGGACATACGCTTCCGTTCTCGTCGAAGAATGCCCGGCCTTCACGGACCCAATCGCTGTTGCCCAGTTTCTTGATCATCGCAGCGATATCGACGTCATCCTTGCCGATAACCCGCCTCTTCAAAATTGGGTTTGTTTCGTGTCCAACGAGCTTTGCCGTTTCAACCGCCGGGACGACTTGTTCAGCAGTGGGCGTTGGGCCGAACACTGATTCCGCTTTCTTCTCCAACTCCGCCAAGGCCAGAAGCGTGGCGGCGTTCCCGGCCAACTCTTGGACGACCTTCGCTTTGAACTTCTCTGAGCTTCCTCGATAGCCTTCAAACGCGCCTTGGAGCTTTGCATCGTGTTTTTGCTTCTGCGCCCAGCACTTGTCTTTCAAGCCAGCCTCAAGTGTCGCCAACTCCCCTTTCTTGCCGCCTGTTCCATCCACGCCCTGCAGCGCCTCAGTCAGGCCTTCAATTTTCGTAGTGAATCTGTCGAGTTCAATCTTCGCGGCGGCGATCTTGGCGAGAGTATCGACCTGCTTTTCTCCCAGCGTAAAAACGCCTTTTAGCTCAGTCGATTGCGTGAAGTTCCGCTCCACAAAATCGTGGTTGTAAACCATCGGCTGCAGTTTCGTTCCAGCCTTCCAAGTCACCGTACACGTTGGGAAGCTGTTCTCGTCTGCAATGACGCGACTGACTGTGGTTTTGCCGGTGCCATTCGAGCCGAACAGGAAATTGAATTGAGAAAGCCCGTTCAGTTCTTCCGGCGCGATGGAGTAGGTCGCAATATCGGAGATTGTTATGGATTCAATCATGGCACAGCAATCTGGTTGGGATTGAGTTCATTCACTGACAATTCCCCGCTCAGCAGCTCGGGCAGCAGCGCGTCGCGCAGAGTGGCGAGGGTGCGGGATTGGGTGCGGTTGGCTTCGGCTTGTTCAAAGAGAGGCGCGCAGGTGCGGTGAAAGGCTTCGAGAATCTTCGGCTCGTTAGGCAGTGCGACTTTCATGGCTCCGATGATTTCGGGGCGCACGGCGGGATAGGCTCCGCCGTCAGCCATTTGGCCGAGGTAATCTGACACTTCGGGCTGAGTCATCGCCGCATGGATAAACGACCACGGAGCTTTCGTCGGTGTGAGGACGGCGAAGCCGGTTGATGCGACTCGGTTCTCGGGCGGATTCAACGCGAGGAAGTAGGAACCTCGGTCAGGGCGGACGGTTGAGAGAACGGTGTCGCCGTGGCGCAAGCGGCGGCGGGCACGGCTGGGTTCATCCCCGCGAGTGTAGGTAGCGATGTTTGCGATGTTGCCGCGATTCACTTCGGAAATCTCGACGTATTCCAGCACCTTCAAGTCATCATTCTTACCGAGCGTCCACGCATTGATGGCGCAGAGTTTTTCGATGGCGTCCGACCGCCAGCCAACAGGAAGCATTCCGTCTTCGCCATGTTCAAAGTGCACGGGGAACAGCGCGGCGGTGGCGGCGTCGAGGCCAGAGGGTTTGCGGCCATCGAGTTTGGCGCGGACGGGACCGAAATCCACGAACCAGCTCTGGAATAGCGCCCGCGCCATCGCCTCCAGCGTCGCGTTCATCCGCCGGTTCAACTCGATCTTGTCGTCCAGTGTGCCGAGGATGTGCGCGATGGCTTTTTGTTCTGTGAGGGGCGGAAGCGCGAATGGCACCGCGCTCATGATGGAAGTGTTGAGGTTCGGCATCGTCGCGCCTACTGCGTGCCGGACTATCCACTCTCTAACGCTTGGGTGTCCGAGATAGAGCGATGCAAACAATGGATCGACCACACCTGAACCGAGCCGGACTTTGAGGCAACCAGTGCCACAGAACCAACCTTCCTCCCGCTCTCTGATGAGAGCCCTTTTCTCTACATCACCGCGACGACTATAAACGATGTCTCCTACCTTCAATCGGTGCTGGCCTAAACGATTCGCGTCAGTTTCCGTAATTCGCACGATTCCATCTTCGACAATTCGATTTTCGCCAATATTGGTGGGCATGATGGATGGCACGCCAACCGGGACATAATCCGAGGCGTGTAGCTGACTACCAAATGGGCCGGTTTGGATATTGCCGCCTCCGCGTCGGCACACCTCGCCAAGCGTCGTAAACTCCCAGTGTCCTGGAATCTCACCGTTGATGAGGTTACCCCCGTAGGTTGGGTTAGCGGTTTCATTGCGTAACCCAACATCGCCATGCGCAGAAGCTGCTTGTCGGGTTGAAACCCGACCTACATTTTTTGGAGCTTTACTCATCCCCGCTCCCTGCCTGCACCACCACATACGCCCGTTCGATCTCGCGATGAAAGCTGGCCGGGATATGCGCCCAATCCACCACGTCCACGCGGATGGGCAGGTTGCTTTCCATCAAGGCTTCCTTCATTTCCCACATCTGCGGCGTTTCCTGTTTCAGGTCGGCGGGCTGACGCACGACCAGATCAAGGTCGCTGGCTTCGTGCCCGTCGCCGTTGACGCGGCTGCCGTAAGCCCACACCTCAACTTGCGGCAGGTGCTGGTGCAACAGTTCGCGCAGCAATGCCAGATGCTGCGGCTGCATATTCAGCCGTTCCAGCGCCAGTTCAGGCATCGCCTTTTCCTTCGCTGTAGCGTTCGCGTAAGACGGCTTCCAGCCGCGTCACGTCGGTGATGAAGCTGGGTATCAGGTTCAGCGTTTCTTTTGCAAAGCCTTCGCCGTAATCATGCGCGGTGTTGTTGCGGTTATCGCGATAGGTGAACCAGCGCTCCACTTCTTCCAGCGTCATCAGGCCGTGGGTGGCGGACAGACGCAGTACATCTTTGATGGGCGTTGAGTCCAGTTTTTTTGCGCCGTAGCCGTAATCGCGCAGGGCTTTTTTTATCAGCTTGAAGCTGGTTTCCTGCGTCAGTTCGTAGCCCTTTACGATGGCGTTGCGGTAGATTTCTTGGTCTATGCTGTCCGGCGCGGCCTGCTCAAAAAAAGTGAGCGATGAGCGCAGGGTCTGGATGCAGCGCTTGAGGTGGTCGGTGTTCAAATTCATCATGATGTTTGCTCCAGCGCATGGCCCAAGCTCGCCAAGTTATGTTTAATTTGTTTTTCCAGTTTCGCCGACTCGGTGAATTGCGTATCCAATTGTGCAACGAGCCGTTGCATTTTTTCCTCGAAGGGTTCGCCGTCGTCTTCAACTTCTTCCGCGCCAACATAGCGACCGGGGGTAAGCACATAGCCGTGTTGTTTGATCAGGTCGAGGTCGGCGGATTTACAGAAGCCGGGGATGTCTTGGTAAATCCCCCCTAGCCCCCCTTTTTCAAAGTGGGGAACCTCTGCGCCTCCCCCTTTAGCAAAGGGGGACTGAGGGGGATTTGATCGCCACGCATGGTAGGTGCTGGTGATTTTGTTGATGTCTTCATCGGTCAGTTCACGATGCACACGATCAACCAGCGTGCCGAGTTTGCGAGCGTCGATGAATAGCGTCTGCTTGCGCCGATCACGGCGCTTGCCGTCGTTTTTGTTTTTCGTAAAAAACCACAGGCAGACCGGAATTTGCGTGGAGTAGAAAAGCTGACCGGGCAGCGCGACCATGCAGTCCACCAAGTCGGCCTCAATAATGGCTTTGCGGATGTCGCCTTCGCCGGACTGGTTGGAGGACATGCTGCCGTTGGCGAGCACGAAGCCTGCATAGCCATCGGCTGCGAGGTGATGGATGAAGTGCTGCACCCAGGCGAAGTTGGCGTTGCCCTTGGGCGGCACGCCGTATTGCCAGCGCACGTCGTCATCCACGCGGTGCCAGTCGGAATCGTTGAACGGCGGATTGGCGATGACGAACTGCGCCTTGAGGTCTTTGTGCAAGTCGCGCCGGAAGGTGTCGGCTTGTTCGGGGCCGAAGTCGGCCTCGATGCCGCGAATCGCGAGGTTCATGACGGCGAGGCGGCGCGTGGTGGCGTTGCTTTCTTGTCCGTAAATACTCAAGTCACCGATGCGCCCGCCGTGTTCGAGAACAAATTTTTCCGACTGCACGAACATGCCGCCTGAACCGCAGGCAGGGTCATAGACGCGGCCTTTGTAGGGGGCGAGCATTTCGACTATGACGCGGACGACAGAACTGGGGGTGTAAAACTGGCCACCATTCTTGCCCTCGGCGCTGGCAAAGCAGGTGAGGAAATATTCGTAAACGCGACCGAGCAGATCAACCGAGCGGTGCGATTTTGCATCCACGCCTTCTGTAGCGGTGGCGATCAGCGTGATGGTGCCGATGAGATCAATCAGTTCACCGAGGCGGTGTTTGTCGAGCGCTGGGCGTGCGTAGTCTTTCGGTAGCACGCCTTTGAGGCGAGGGTTATCGCGTTCGAGGGCGACCATTGCGTCATCCACTACCTTGCCGATGGCGGGCAACTTGGCCGACGCCATGAGGTGCGACCAGCGCGATACCGATGGCACCCAGAACACATTCTCGGCGCGGTATTCGTCGGCATCCTCGGGATCGGAGCCTTTGTATTCGCCCTTGCCCGCAATAAGCTTGGCGCGCATTTCCTCGAAGGCATCGGAGATGTATTTGATGAAGATCAGGCCGAGCACGACATGCTTGTATTCCGCCGCATCCATGTTGTTGCGCAGTTTGTCAGCGGCAAGCCAGAGCTTGGCTTCGAAGCCGATGTTGGCGGTAGAGTCACTATTTTTAGTTGCTGCTTTTGCCATCAGACTTCCCTGAATTTTTTATTATCGGTCAGCCATGCCGAAGAAACATCGCCGCCAAAAGAGAATGCTAGCAGATTTCGGCAATTTACTCGCTAATGCGGGACTTTTGGTAGTGTGAAAACCGAATATCTGGCACAGGAATTTTAGTGCGTTTACTGTTCCAGCGAAGTCGTCTCGACAATAACCTCGAACTGTTCCAGCACCTCCGGTCGCCGCTGCTTGATGAATCGGGCTACGGATTTGTTTTCCAGCAGCTTGGCCAGATAACCGCGCGCCAGCACCATATTGAGCACGTCCTGCCCGTAAGTCTGTTCCACCAGTTTGTATTGCCCCTGCACATTGGCCATTTCCCGCTCCATGCGTGACATCTGCTCCTGGGTGATCCCGGCCCGTTTTTTCAGTTTCTTGCCATCTATCAGCATGTCCGCCGGTGTGGCCGCGAGCAGCGCATCAGCGTAGCTCGTGGTCAAGTTGTTCGCGGAAATCATGAGTTCTACACACTCAACCTGCCGAAGTGGTTTCATCTGCCGCAGCACTCGGGACACGTTGGTGGTGAATTCGCGATCCTTGAGTAATTCTGTGGCTTCCTCGCAAACCCCATCCAGCAGCGTAGCCTTCTTGTGGATCAAGCTGACATCAACGCCCAGCGCCACCGCCAAGCGGCTGGGCGAGACGCCGCGATCTATGGCGCGGCGTATCATGTAATGCTCCTGAATCGTCGAAATCCGGTTGATGCGGGTGTTGTAGGTATAGCTCTCGTCGTCCTTGGCTATCAGGCAGGGCGCATCGGTATAGCCCAGCTCGCGCAGCGCAATCAGGCGGATATGTCCGTCGAGCAACAGATGCTGACGGGAATCATCGCTTACGGGTGCCACCGAGAGAGGCTCGATCAAACCGATCTCGGTAATCGAAGCGAGTATCTGCCGATATTTTCTGGAGGTCGCCAAGCCTTCGGGCGTTTTTCGTGAGGGCAGCAGATTGTCCAGGGAGACAGTCAATGTCTCTGGAATGAATCCCAGCGCCACCTTGCTCATGACAAGCTCCCGCTGCTCCAGACCCGCTCGGAGAGATATTTTGGCAGGGTGTCGAGTCCTTCCGCGCGCAGAAGATTTACGAAATTTTCGTCCGCGAGCAATTGGCGCAACGCGCCGATAACGAATAGCAGGCGTTGCTGGACAAATTCAGCTTTCTTGACCATCAGTTTTTGGCGCTCGACTTCGCGCTGATAGGTGCGCACCAAGCCGGAAGTTGATGTGTCTGCCCGCTTGCGCGGTGCTGCCTTCGAGACAGTTCGCCCCAAGGTCTGCCGTTTCTCGATGATGCGCCGCACTTCCATCAACTGTTTGCCGCGCAGCTTGCCGGATTCATAGGCGTCCTGCAGCCCGGACTGCAAGGCTTTGTCGTCGTCTCCCGCGCCGACAATGGTGAGTGCGGCATTGAGCGGGATGTGGCCTTTGCCAACCGCAACCAGCAGCCGTTCCTCGCCTTGCTCAAGGAGAGTGAGGATGCCCTGCACGTATTGCATGGTCAGCCCGGTCTTGGCGGCGATGTTCTTGGGGGTGTAGCCCTTGTCCTTGAGCTGCCCGATGCCGGCCAGAATTTCCAGCGGGCGGCTCTGGCGACGTGCGATGTTTTCCGCAAGGCTCATGAGAAACGCATCTTCGTCGCTGACATCAATTACCAGCGCTGGGATTTCGGTTTCGCCAAGGGTGCGAAATGCCGTTAACCGCCCCTCGCCACAAACCAGCAGGTAGCGCTTGCCGTGCTCGGTATCGCGCGGCGTGACCGAAATCGGCTTCTTCAATCCCAGCGCCTTGATGTTGCCCACGATCTCGCCGAACACCTTGGCATTTCGCTCTCGCGGATTGAGGACATCAATCTGATCTACCGGAATCATGCGTATCTCGCTGGTCGTGTGCCTGGCTGTCATGCTGCCCTCCGTAGTCGTGTGCGCGCTGCCATGTTGTAAAGGTAATCGAGGGAATCAAAACGGTAGCTCTCGAATTCGATGGCGTTCTGTTCAGCTAAGCTGATGCGCGGCAACCAAAAATCGAGCCGGGGCAGCAGGTAATAATCCAGCGCCGCTTGGTTGGTGTGGTCGAGGCGCACGGCGACCGTGATGTCGGGGCGCAGGCTGGTGTCAAATCGCACCTTCCAGCGGTGACTGCTGCTGTCCTGAGTATTGCAACGGGCAAGCACCAAAGAGACGCTGAATTCCCCATTGACGCGCAGGATGTCGGTGGCCGGATCGCGCACGACCGTGCCGCCGATGGCAGCAATCTGAGCCTCGGTTTGGGCGACAATTTCCGGGTACATCTGGCGCAAGAAATGATTTACCTCCAGATAGCGGTAGTCGCGGTCAGGTGTAAAACCAACCATCTGGTAGGCTCGGATCAAACTGCCAAAGCGGTTGGAATAGACGGCGGCCGACGGCATCCCCTCGGCTTCATTGATGATCAGGCCGGAAAGAATTCCCTTGCTTTGATAGAGCTGGCGCAAGCGTTCGATCAAATTCTCATCGGTGTAGCGATGTATCCGAGCGCGAATGATGCCCTGAGCGGTATAGAACACCTCGGGCGGAACGATAGGCTCGAAAGCGCCTTCCTTCTTGATCCACATGTCCGGAGTGTTCTCCACCCGGACTTTCTTGAGCTTGAAAGAGGTGCGGTTAAAAATGTTGTTGCCGATATATTTCTCGTTGGTCAGCAACTCGTGGACGGTGGCGCGCGTCCACTCCCGGTCAAGGTCGGTGCGCACCTTCATGTCGTTCAGCCGCGCGGCTATCGCAGACTCAACCAGCCCCTCGTCAATGAACCAGCGATAGATCTGGTTGACGACCCTGACTTCCTCTTCGGGGCCGGGCATCAGAATGACGCGGTCCGTTTGCAGGCTTTTGTGCTCACCGCGAGTCAGTTCGCTTTTGATCGAGCCATGCTGGTCGAGGAGGACTCGCCGCAATCCATAGCCCGCAGGGCCACCCTGACGGTATCCCAGCTCAATCAGCCGACACTGACCGGCAAAAACTTTCGCCGATAACTCCCGGCTGTATTCTCCGGCCATGGCCCGCTTGACGCCCTTGACGATGGTGGAGACGGGCGAGCCATCGTTTTCAAATTGCTCGGCACAGTAGGCGACCTGGATGCCTGCGCGGCGGCAGATGTACTCGTAATAGGCGCTTTCGTCGGCATCCTGAAATCGCCCCCAGCGGCTGACATCGTAAACCAGGATGACCTGAAAATCGGCAACTCCTGTCTCAACGTCCTTGATCAATTGCTGCAAGGAGGCACGTCCTTCGATACTCAGTCCGCTCTTGCCAGCGTCGGCATAGGTCTTGACGATTTCGATGCCGCGCCGGGCCGCATACTCTCGAATTTTGTCGGCCTGATTCTCGGTGGAATATTGCTGGTGTTCGGTGGACATCCGCACATATTCGGCTGCACGGAATATGGAGGCCTGCGATGCTGCGCCGTCATTTGTTTCTTCTTTAACCATGCTGTAGAGCCGCCCCCTCTGAATTTAATTCACAGCTTCCGGCTTCACGAATGTGGATGCGTTATCGCACATCGCATATATATCGAAGGAGTGGTGCGGAGCATCGATGCGGTTGTATCGGGAGCATTTTGCGCGAGACGGTAGCAGCGGAAATCGTCACGGTCTATAGCGTCTACTCTTTGCAATCAGCCTATTTTGCTGTCGGACTGATCGCTACTGCATGAAATCAAATTGATTTCGACTATCCACGCATCCATCTTTGCAATTTTTGACGCGTCAACAGGCGTCAGCCGGTAAATGCCAGACGGAACAAGGCGTTCAGGCATTGACACGTCCATCTTTGCAATCGCCGCATCGCGACGCTTTGCGTTGCGAATTTTTTGCTGGGCGCGATTGCGCTCGACATAGTCAGGGTTTTTAGCTCGGTAGTTGCGCGAGTAATTTGGGTGCAGATCGGCCCACTTTTTGGCGTGCCACCGCTGTCCAGCCTTGTAGGCAGGATCAGTTTGACGTTTGGCCTGTTGCCAGCGCCGTTTGCGTTCGCGCTGGCATTCCGCCGACGAACAGATTTTTTGATGCTGAACTTGTGGGCGCGGCACGAATTGTTTGCCGCAGATTGGACACCGCCTGCCTGCCATGAAACCTCCTGACATGGCGTGCCAACGATGTCTGCGGAGGTGAACCGCTGAATCAGGATCTCACGAATGCCCTGCTGGATACTTCCAGTGATGCAGGGGCGTGGAGCAGAACTCGATTTCAAAGTTGAGCACCAGCACGATAACGCCAGAGACGCCGCATTTCAAAATTGAACCTCTCCCTCCCTGAATGGCACGCCTTTTTGCGTGCCCCCTGCCGCTTTTGTTTGATGGCCGCTTCGCAATTCCGAATTGCATCTTTTTTGGCTGCATTTCAGCGCCAACGGCACTCGATCCATCCCTATCATTCCGGTTACCTCAGTGCCCGCCACAGCCTCGACGTGGCTTTCCCAGCTGGGGAAATCAAACAAACAGCATTCAATGGTACTGCCCCTCCAAACAGAGACGGGCTTATGAAGTAGAACCGAAAGCCACGCCTGGAGCAGGTTTCCGGCATACCGGTGGCGCGTGAAATCGCGTGACACCAGTAAAAAACGATCCCGTTGTCGCCCGTGGATGGGCCTGCGGCTGACTCGCACTTGGTGAGTTAGCCTGCCCCGACCGGCAGCCCGTAGGACGACGACGAGGATGATGAATGCGCTGGCTACTCTATGGCCTGCGTCCTCCCATGGCCTGCCTGCACGGCATCCGCGCCCGCAGCGCGTGAACCAACACTCACCACTCGATTTCGGTCTTTCCGGTGGGCCAGGGATATTTCATTGGCAGTCGTTTTGCCCCAGTTTGTATTTCCCGATCTTTATCCGTTTCATCCCCACAACACATCAAGGAGATTCTTTATGGGAACCCGTAACTTTGATCTTGGCGCCCGCGACATGAAGGCCGCCGGTCGTATTGCCCTCGAAGAAGGCATGAGCTCGTTCGCCAGCATAGACACCATGTCCGACCGCTGGAACCTTTTTGTGGACTATGTCCGCGAGCATCACGAAATTGGCCGTATGGAACTCATCAACCAGCATGTTGTAATTGCTTATGGCTCCTGGCTTGCCGATCAGGTGGATGAGGATTTGCTGGAAGCCTCGACTGCCCAGAATTACGTCAGCGCGGTTAATCGTGTGCTGGAAATTGCCCGTGGTGACCACCATGTGGCCGTGTCGCCTACCCGTGACTGCGGCATCCCGCTGCGCAGTGGCATTGCCCTGGATAATCAGTACGTCTCCACCTCCGAACACTGCGACTGGTTATCCCATTTCAGCCCGTCTGCCCAACTCATGATTCGAATACAGCGTGCATTTGGCTTGCGCTTCGAAGAGTCGGCGAAGTTCGACGCGCGTGGCGCGGAAGCACATATCTCAGCCAAGGTGTTGCCCGTGGTCAACGGCACCAAGGGTGGGCGGGTGCGTGAAGTGCCTATCTGCATGGATGCGCAGAGAGCAATATTGCGTGCAGCGTCACAGTTCCAGGGAGGCGCCCGTTCCTTGATTCCGGAAGAAATGTCCTACGCCGAATTCCGCCGGGATTGCTACCGGACAGCGGTGCGCCACGGCATTCGGTTCCATCGGCAGCGCCACAGCTATGCCTATCTCCGCTACAAGCGCTTGACCGGGGCGGAATGCCCGGTAGTAGCCGGCATCCAGCATGGTGAGCCTCATATTGTCTGGCTGGCTCATGAACTGAAAATTTACGAAGCGGATGCGAAGGAGTTGGATCGCACTGTACGCGAAAAAATTGCGCAGGAACTGGGCCACAGCCGCATCGAGGTGACCAATGCCTACCTTGGCTGAGCAGATACGCCGCCGTGCGCATGTGTATGTCGCCCATGGCGGAAAAACCAACCGGCGCCAGCAGGTGGATCGGTTGGTGATCATGGTCAGCTGGATGCAGGCAGAGTTTCGGCTGACCGGCATCGAGCAGATCGGCAAGCGGCAGGTAATCGCATTCTGGAAGTTTCACCGTGGCATGGCTCCGGCCACGGCTTATGCTTACTGGCTGGCGGTCAAGGTGTTGTGGGGATGGCTGGGCAGGGCGGCAGAGCCTCCTGCGCCACGGGGTTCTGACATGCCGAACGTGAAGTGATAGTAATAAAGTATGCATTGCCGAAGCATAACTTATTACATGTTGTCAGCGTAGTGGCCGCCATATCATCGACCGGTGGATATCGTTCCCGATGGCGGATGCGATCCGGTGCTATCGGTTATAAATAGGTTAAATGGTTACTGGCTGTCTCCACCCGGAAAGCCTTGCTGCATCTTGGTTTCGGAAAAATATCTCCCTACTCATACGCCAAATCGAGTTGCGCGGGGCATCATTTCCCCTACTCAAACGCCAAGTCATGAGCCGCAATTCCCTACTCATCCGACAATAGCTTCCTACTCAAACGCCTATAGTGCGGCAGGGTTCCGGTGGAGATTTTTAGTCTGGGCCAGATGATTTTCGGTGCTGCCCTACTCAAACGCCAATAGTTTTCCTACTCATCCGACAATAGTCAGCGCCGGACGACAGCAATGTTGCCGCCGTTGATCTGCCATGAAACCAGGAATCCGGCCTTCAGCAACTCATCCAATGCGCGGACTACTGCCTTGCGGAGATTGTCGGATCGGCTGATGGTGAGGTCGGCAGCGCGCCGGATTTCATTTATAGCAAGCGGGCGCGGTTGCTTGTGGCTGGCCAAGTAGCCGTGCAGCCAGGTGGCCAGGCCTTCGGGCAACTGCCGGCGCTGTGCCCAGTGGAGGTAGGTGAAATGCTGGCCATGAAACAGCACCGCCAGTTCCGGAGCGAGCTTGACCCGGTAACGCGGCAGCGGCTTGCCGGTACTCTCGTCCTGCCAGCAAAAAGCCGGGATCATGGACAGTGATATTGTGTGCATGGTGCGTTCGGCATAGAAGGCGAGCGCGGTGGCCTGCAAGCGCGTGAGGCATTTGCGCAGGTGGGCGTAGGTCTCGCCGGAGGGCGTCCAGCTGACTGCCTTGCAGAAACTGTATGGCGTAAATTCCACGACTGCGCCCAACGTGGTATCGCTGGCCATTTGGATCAGTTGCAGCCAGACCGTGGCATCGTCCTGCCGCAACTCCTCGCCGGTGTAGGTGATGCGCCCTTTGCCGATGAGCGCCAATGTTTCCTGCCGCAAATATCGTCGCTTCTGATTGCGGTTACGTGCATTGAACAGCGCGCTGCGTAAAAACTCGTTCGGCGCGCAGCGGATTTCTTCCGGCCAGAGGGGAAGCTGGTCGCCACGCATCCAAGCCTTGAGGTGCTGTGGCCCGGAATTATTATTTTTTCGAGTTGGTTTTTGCATGGCGGTCGGAGTCCAGCCCGTGACGCTAACTTCCGCCAGCATTTGATGGCATCCGAAATGTGGCTCGGCAGGACGCATTTCAGCGACGCAATCCTGACGTGGTGATATTCAATTCGATTCACGATCAATAGTCATTGATGGGGTGACCATGTCGAATTGGATGAGAGGTGATTTATGAACCAGCGGTTGATACGCCTTCCGCAGGTCAAGGCCATGGTAGGCCTTGGTACGACGGCGATTTATGACAAAATCAAGAAGGGTGAATTCCCAAGGCAGGTCAAGCTCGGGCGCTTATCCGGATGGGTCGAGTCAGAGGTGCAGGATTGGATAAGCCAGCAGATATTGGCAAGTCGTCCGGAGTCTGCAAGTTTATTGCCTCACGCGCAAGCTGCGTGTTGACGATGATCTCTTCTGGAATTTTATCGATCCAGTCCGCCCAGGCTTGCATCATGTTCCTGCGTTCTGGCAGGTACTCGGCATGGTTGTAGGCGGCCTTGGTTTTGTTGCCTTCGACGTGGGCAAGCTGGCGCTCGATCCACTCTGAGTGGAAGCCCATTTCGTGCAGTCGTGTCGAGGCCGTCGCCCGGAAATCGTGCCCTGTCCATTGGCCGGAGGGATAGCCCATGTGTTCGAGCGCGCGATTGATCGTGGTCGCGCTCATTACATCATCCGGGCGGCGAAAGTTGGGGAACAGCCAGTTGCCGGCGCCGGTGATCCTCCGCAATTCTTGCAGCAGCTCAACTGCCTGACGTGGCAGCGGCACTATATGTACGCGCTTCATCTTCATCCGGCCCGGCTGAATTTTCCATTCGGCGGCATTGAGGTCGAACTCAGTCCAGGGCGCTTTGCGTAATTCGGCTGTACGCACAAAGGTGTAGAGCATCAGCTTCATGGCGATAACGGTAGTCCGGTTGCCGCCATACTTTGTGAGCTTCGCTTTGAAGTCACCGATATGCTCGGCAGACATCGGCTTGCTGTGGTTGATCTGCGGGCGCGACAGCGCTCCCTTGAGGGCAGCCGCAGGATCACCTTCAGCACGCAGGGTAACCACCGCGTGGCGGAAAATTGCCGAGCACCACTGGCGCAGTTGCATCGCATAAGTTTCTGCGCCGCGCTCTTCCATGACTTGCAGGATGTTAAGCAGATGCGCAGCCGTTACCTTGCGGATGGGCAGCTTGCCGATTTTCGGGAAGGCGTTTTGCTCGATGCAATTGGTTGCCTGTTTGTGTGAGTAGGCAGACCATTTGCCTTTCTTCCGCTCCAGCCACTCCCGGGCGATAGCTTCGAATGTGTTGGCGCGTTCATGCGACTGGCGCAATTTCTCGGTCTGCTTTTCCTGGGTGGGATGGATGCCCTGTTTGACGAGTTCACGCACACGCTCACGTTCGCGTCGGGCTTCGGACAGGGAGACGGACGGGTATTCGCCGATGGTGTAGCGACCATCTTTCTCAGGCGTCAGCCAGTAACGGTAACGCCAGAATTTTGCACCGGTCGGACGTACCTCAAGATAAAGGCCGCTACCATCCTGAAGCACGTAAGGTTTCTCGGTAGGTTTGGCTGTTCTGACTTTGGTGTCTGTAAGAGATGGCATACCGGATAACTCGAAATCTTGTCCGGTATCTTATCCGGTTTTTT
>CAZMWC010000004.1:0-25992 GCA_964569805.1 uncultured Gallionella sp. | reverse complement strand
CACATAACCTCTTGTTCGTGCGAATGAATTCGCACCTACATACCACCCAACTGCGGTTTTTAGGATCAAACCCAATCTGTCAAATCAAGTACAAATAAACGGCCATGATCGAAACCCTGATTTTTGCCCATCGCGGCGCTAACCGTGAGGCGGCGGAAAATACCCGCAGCGCTTTCGACAAGGCGCTGGGCTACGCGATAGATGGTATGGAGACAGACGTGCAGCTCAGCCGCGACGAGGTTGCCGTGCTGTGGCATGACCGCTTTCTCGGCAAGCTCGGTTTGCCCGGCAAGCGCATCGACGATTTTGATTTCGCGGAGTTGCAGGGGATGGATTTTGCCGCGCATTTTTCCGGCACTGCGCCGGAGGGCATCATGACCTTGCAGGCGTTTCTGGATGCCTATCGGACGCGCTGCCGCCTGCTGGTCGAGATCAAGAACCGCGATGGGGAGCAGCCCGAACGTCACGAGATCAAGGTGAGGAAAACACTGGAGCTGATCGGCGCGCCCGGCAGCGATGGCATTGTCGTTTCCTCGTTCAATCTCACCAGCCTGATCTATGCCCATCGCTGTGAGCCAGATTTTCCGCTGGTGTACAACTTTGAGAACGAGCGGACGCTGGCCGACGCGCGGCAGGTGCTGGTCGCGCAGCCGTTCCTGCGCGGGCTATGCCTGCCGATTGCCACGCTGGATAAAAAAATGGCCGGGCTGCTGCGCGATCACGGCAAACTCATCGCGGTTTACACCTGCAACAGCGATGCGGAAATCGGCAAGGCGCTGGAGCTGGGCGCGGATATTCTCATCAGCGATTTGCCGCAGAAGGCGTTGCAAATGAGGGGTCAATGAAGCGCGATTCTTCATTGCCGGCGCAGCCCGCAGGATGCGGTAATGAAGGAGCTACATCGCTCTTGTGTCAAATGATGCGGTTCGCAAGCTCACCACATCCTACAGGTGAATTGCCGAAATGGTGAATTCGAAATGATCTCTGCCATCGCGCTCGATCTCGGCACTACCTCGATCAAGGCTGGCTTGCTCGATCATGACGGCGTGCTCGGCCATATCATCGTAAAACCCGCTCCGCCAATTAGCGCCAATAACGGGCGCTATGAAAGTGATGCGCTGGCCTATGCGGCGGTCGCGGAACAGGCGCTGGATGAATGCCTTGCCGGAGCGGGTGGTTGCAAGATTCTCGGCCTGTGCAGCCAGCGTTCCTCGTTTCTGATCTGGGAACAGGCCAGCGGCCAGCCGCTGACCCCGCTCATTTCCTGGCAGGACGCGCGCGGCGCAGCCAGTTGCGATGCCTTGCGCGCGCGACAGGGAGTGATCCGCGAGCTCACCGGCTTGCCGCTCGCACCCTATTATTTCGCGCCCAAACTGCGCGGCATGTTGCAGGACAATCCGGGCTGGCTGGCGCGGCTCGAACGCGGTGAATTGCGGGTGGGCACGCTGGATACTTTTTTGATTTGGCGCTGGAGCGGCGGCCGGCAGCATCTCACCGATGCATCTATGGCTGCGCGCACTCTGTTGATGGACATCAACAGGCAACAATGGTCGCCCGCATTGTGCGATCTGTTCGGCATCCCTCCGCATATTCTGCCCCGGATCGAACCTTCCGCAGGCATGAATCTGCTGCTGGAGAATGGCCTGACCTTGCAGGCCAGTATCGGCGACCAGTCCGCCGCGCTGATCGCCAGCGTCAGGGAAGACCGCGCGGAAGCATTGGTCAATCTCGGCACCGGCGGCTTTGTCGTGCGCTACGCGCCGGAGGGGGTAGCGCAGCCAGGTGGCTACCTGCGCACGCTGGTGTATCAGGATAGCGCGCGCCATGCCCATTTCGCTATCGAAGGCACAATCAATTCCATCGCCGCCGCGCTGGCGCATTATCCGGTTGAAGAATGCCGTGCCGAAAACCTCGCAATTGATGATGTTTATTGCCTGGCCGAACCAAGCGGTCTGGGCGCGCCTTATTTCCGTAACGATTTCGGCATTGTGTTTTCACAGCCGGTAGCGCATTTGCCGCCACAGCGAATCGCCGCCTTGCTGCTGGAGGCCATCATTTTCCGTGTGGTGCGGATACTCGAAGATTTTCACCGGGAGGCTGCTTTGGAAAGTGTTTATCTCTCCGGCGGGCTGTCCGGCTCGACTTGTCTGCAGCAGGGTATTGCACAGTGTGCCCATTGTGCGGTCTATCTTGTGCGGCAGAGCGAATCCAGCCTGCTTGGGGCTGCACTGCTGGCTACCGGAATGGCACCGGCAGCCCAACGGGATGTGGAAAAGATTCTGGTGGAACGCGGCGACACGGCGCTGCCGGAAAAATATCAGCGTTGGAAAGGCTGGCTGGATGGGCTGTTAGCCTGAATTGGTGGATGGCCCATAATTATTTGATGTCCGCGCAGTTTCGATTGATGCGGTGGGTCATTTGTGAAAGAATGCCCGCCGAAAAAAATCTTTCCCCGCAGCATACTTCCCGTGTTCCGCAAAATGCAGGCAGTGAAATTCAGGCAGTTGAGCTTCGCAAGAAAATCATGCCGCACCGGAATTTTATGTAGCCGAGATTGCCGGAGCATTCTGTTAAACCAAAGCGATGAGCCCACGCGATGTCAAAAAATACTTATCCGTCACATGTCACCCGGTGCGTAGCGCGATGAGCCTTGCGCCGGATGCGCCCGCGAGCGGCCTTGAATTTGAGCTGTTGAACCGTTTTCAGCGCGATTTTCCGTTGCTGCCACGCCCGTTCGCCTGGATCGGCGAACAGTTGGGGATAGATGAGGCTACGGTAATCGACAAATTGCAAGCGATGCAGGCGCGTGGCTGGATCAGCCGTGTCGGCGCGGTATTCAGGCCGAATGCCGTGGGAGCAAGCGCATTGGCGGCATTATCGGTACCGCCCGCGCGCCTCGATGAAGTGGCTGATCTTGTGAGCGGCTATCCGGAGATCAATCACAATTACGAGCGGGAGCACCGCTTTAATTTGTGGTTTGTCGCAACCGCAGATGCGGCCGTGCGCCTGCAAGCGGTGTTGCAGGAAATTGAGGCGATCAGCGGGTGCGGGCCGATGCTGGTGCTGCCGATGCTGGAGGGCTACCACATTGATTTGGGTTTTGATCTGACGACAGATTCAACACGCCGCCCTGGTGATGCTGTTGAAAAGATGCCTGCCCCGGCATCTTGCGGCATTCAACCGGCAACTCTGATCAGTGAGCAGGAACGCGCTCTGGTTGGTGCGTTGCAGGACGGGCTGGCGTTTGTGGACAGGCCTTTTGCCGCGTTGGGTTGCGCTGAAACGGAGGCTATCGCAACACTTGCGCATTGGTTGGATGTCGGCGTGGTAAAACGCTTTGGCGTTATCGTGCGGCATCATGAGGTCGGGTTCACGTCCAATGCCATGGTGGTGTGGGATGTGCCGGATGCCGAGGTGAGCGACATCGGGCAGCATATTGCCCGTTCCGGGCTGGTCACCCTCTGCTACCGTCGCCCGCGACAACCGCCGCACTGGCCTTATAATCTGTTTTGCATGATGCATGGCAGGGACCGCGCCGAGGTGGAGGCGCGTATCGTTGCGCTGGCCGAAAGCTGCGCGCTTGGCGCATACCCCCGCGCCACCCTGTTCAGCAGCCGCCGCTTCAAGCAACGCGGGGCGTGTTATACAGCCTCGCCGGAAATATCACCGGAGGCAACTGATGGACGAGATTGATCGCGCCATTATCAATAGTTTGCAAGGCGGTTTGCCGGTGTGCGAACGGCCCTATCTGGCGGCGGCGCAGCGTATCGGTATTGGTGAGGATGATCTGATCGCGCGCCTGTCGCGGCTGCTGGCCGATGGCGTGTTGACCCGCGTTGGCCCGCTGTTTCAGATCGAGCGTATCGGCGGCGCGTTTACGCTGGCGGCGTTGCATGCGCCGACAGATGACTTTGAGACGATAGCGGCCAGTGTCAATGCGCTGCCTGAGGTGGCGCACAATTATGCGCGCGACCACGAGCTCAACATGTGGTTTGTGCTGGCGACCGAAACGCCGGAAGAGATAGATACCGTGATCGGCAAGATAGAGCGCGAGACCGGATGCCAGGTATTCAATTTTCCGAAATCACGCGAATACTTTGTTGAGCTGAAGTTTGAAGCATAACCGACACCCGATGAACGATTCCAACGATAATCTGTCTTCCGCTGCCGATCACCCTGCCGTTGATGCCCCGATCATTGATGTCCCGGTCATTGATGTCATAGACCGTGCCATCATTGTCGCCACGCAGGGAGGCCTGCCGCTGGTGGCGCGCCCTTACCATGCGATTGCCGAACAATTGCAGCTACCTGCCGAAGAGGTCATGCGACGGATCAGATGTATGCAGGATAGCGGTGTGATCCGCCGGATCGGTGTTGTGCCCAACCATTACGCGCTCGGTTATCGGGCAAACGGTATGACGGTATGGAACGTGCCGGATGAGCAGGTGGACAGGCTGGGCGAACAGGTCGGCAAATTTGATTTTGTCAGCCACTGTTACCGCCGCCCGCGCCGCCTGCCCGAGTGGCCGTATAATTTGTTTGCCATGGTGCATGGAAAAAGCCGCAGTGAAGTCGAGGCAAAAGTAGAAGAAATCGCCGGGCTGCTGGGCGAATACATGCTCGGACGCGACATTTTGTACAGCACAAAAATTCTTAAAAAAACCGGTTTGCGGCTGGCCGGACCAGGTCTGAAAAAATAAAGGAAACCCCATGTTTCGTATCAGTCATTACATGCGCGAAATCGCCCATCCCACCCCGCTTGGGCAGAAGCGCAACCCGCCCGGCCCGGTGGTGATCTGGAATTTGATCCGGCGCTGCAACCTCACCTGCAAACATTGCTATTCGATCTCGGCAGACAAGGATTTTGCCGGCGAGTTGAGCGCCGCTGAAGTATTTTCGGTGATGGATGACCTGCGGGATTTCGGCGTACCGGTGCTGATCCTGTCCGGCGGCGAGCCGCTGCTGCGCGACGATATTTTCGACATCGCGCGCTACGCCAAGAAAAAAGGTTTTTATGTCGGCTTGTCGAGCAACGGCACGCTGATCGATGAGACGAATATCGAAAAAATTGCGGCTATCGGTTTTGATTATGTCGGTGTCAGCCTGGATGGCATACGCGAAACCCACGATGAGTTCCGGCGCAAGGCGGGCGCTTTCGACACCTCGCTGCATGGTGTGCGTTTATGCCGCGATGCCGGAATCAAGATCGGGGTGCGTTTTACCCTGACCCAGGACAACGCGCATGACTTGCCCGCGCTGCTGAATCTGGTGGAGGAAGAAGGTATCGATAAATTTTATTTGTCGCACCTTAACTACGCCGGGCGCGGCAACAAAAACAGGGGGCACGATGCCTTTCTGGAGACTACCCGGAACGCGCTGGATCTGCTGTTCGACACTTGCTGGGAAGATATTCAGCGCGGTGGCAACAAGGAATTCGTCACCGGCAACAATGATGCCGATGGCGTTTATTTGTTGCGTTGGACGCGGCAGCATTTCCCCGAGCGCGAAGCCGATTTGCGCGCCAAGCTGGCGCAGTGGGGCGGCAACTCATCCGGCGTGAATGTCGCCAATATCGACAATCTCGGCCATGTGCATCCCGACACGTTCTGGTGGAATTACGATCTCGGCAATGTGCGTGAACGGAAATTTTCGGAAATATGGCCGGACATCTCCGATCCGCTGATGGCGGGCCTCAAGGCTTCGCCACGGGAAATCAAAGGCCGTTGCGGGGTATGCGCCTATTTCGATGTGTGCGGTGGCAACACGCGGATGCGCGCGCTGCAACTGACCGGTGATCCGTGGCAGGAAGACCCGGCCTGTTATCTGTCGGATGATGAAATTGGCATCAGCGGAGACCGGGAGCGCATCCAGATGACACCCTATACCCCAACCTCCAAGAAGGCGAGGGCAGCATGAAGACGCGTGTATTGATGCTGGTTTCCTGCTTGCTGGCAGCAAGTTTGCAGAACGCTGCCGCTGCCGATCAAGGCGGCGATACGGCTGCGCTTTACCAAACCCACTGCGCTTCGTGCCACGGTGTTGACCGGTTGGGCGGCACCGGCCCGGCACTCCTGCCGGACAACCTGGCGCGCCTGCGCCGCCCGGATGCGGTCAAGACAATCGCCGAAGGCCGCATGGCGACGCAAATGCCGGGTTTTGCCGACAAACTCACGGCGGAACAGGTCAAGGCGCTGGCTGATCTGGCCTATACGCCGCTGGCGCAGACACCGGTATGGGGGATTGACGAAATCCGCAAGTCGCGCATCGAACACTACCCGCCCGACAGCTTGCCCAATCGCCCCGTGTTCAAGGCAGATATGCTGAATTTGTTTGTGGTGGTGGAGGTCGGCGACCACCACGCCACCATTCTCGATGGCGATAAGTTTGAGCCGATCGCGCGTTTTCCCACACGCTATGCCTTGCACGGCGGGCCGAAATTTTCGCCGGATGGTCGCTACGTTTATTTTGCCTCGCGCGACGGGTGGATTGCCAAATATGACATCTGGAATTTGAAGATGGTGGCGGAGATTCGCGCCGGTATCAATACGCGCAATCTCGCGGTATCGAGCGATGGGCGTTACGCGATGGTGGCCAACTATTTTCCGCATACGCTGGTGGCGCTTGACACGCGTGATCTGACACCGATACGCGTGATCGAGGTCAAGAATGATGACGGTAAATCGTCGCGTGTTTCGGCGGTGTACGATGCCGCGCCGCGCAAAAGTTTTGTGGCGGCGTTGAAGGATATACCCGAGGTGTGGGAGCTGACCTACGACGATAATGCGCCGCCCCTTTACGCCGGCCTGGTGCATGACTATCAGTTAGGTGAGGGGATACCGGTACCCGGCCCGTTTCCGCCACGGCGTATCCGCCTTCAGGATTATCTTGACGACTTTTTCTTCGACAGCAGTTATGAGCATCTGGTTGGATCATCGCGCGAGGGGGTCGGGCAGGTTGTTAATCTCGATGCGGGGCGCAGGATCGCCAGCATCGGTTTGCCGGGCTTGCCTCATCTCGGCTCGGGTATCTCGTTCGACTATCAGGGCAAAACGGTCATGGCATCGCCCAACTTGAAAGAGGGCGTGGTCACGGTGATCGATACGGATAGTTGGAAAGTTATCAAAAATATCAAAACACTGGGGCCGGGATTTTTTATGCGCAGCCATGAAAATACGCCTTATGCCTGGGTGGATGTATTCAATGGCACTGCCGACCGCGACGTGATCCAGCTTATGGATAAGCAAAAACTTGAAGTCGTCGCGCAACTGAAACCCAGCCCGGGGAAAGTGGCGGCGCATACCGAGTTCACCCGTGATGGCAAATACGCGCTGGTGAGTATCTGGGAAATGGATGGGGCGTTGGTTATCTATGATGCGCAAACACTCAAAGAAGTGAAGCGCATCCCGATGAAGAAACCTTCCGGAAAATACAATGTTTACAACAAAATAACGCGCTCGACCGGGACTAGTCATTAGCGGAATGGGTTATTCATGAACTGCCGTGTTTAATTGGATATTACCCAAAAGAACTAGGTGGGTTAACCGGAAGAACTAGTTCATTTTTTTTGGCACAATACAACTTGCTGGGTATAATGCGAACGGGGCTGCTTTGAAAGTCGATGGTGCGTCGTTCGCGCGGATGATTAATGTCAGTGGCGGAATGGCAAAACTTCGGAAATATCGGAGTTCCCCAAGAAATATTTCTTGGATTGTTTTTGAGCTTTTTGGATCAACTTTTGGGAGAGATAACAATGAGTCGGTTAACACGAAAGAAACTTACCATTTCCACTATGGCGCTGGCCATTGCTGGGGTGTTCAACGTAGCGGTGGCGGCAGATGCGCCAATGCTGTCGGCAGAAGCGAAAGCTGCCAGCGCCAAGCTCTATTTTGAGCGTTGCGCCGGTTGCCACGGCATTCTGCGCAAGGGTGCGACAGGCAAGAATCTGGAGCCAGTGACTTCCACCAAAAAACCTGATGGTACGGTTGTTGCGGGCGGTACTATCAAACTCGGCCAGAGCCGTCTGGAAAAAGTCATTGCCCTCGGCACCGAAGGCGGTATGGTGAATTTCGACGACATCCTGACTAAACAGGAAATCTCGGATATGTCCACCTACATCCAGATGACACCGGATGTGCCGCCAGAGTGGGGTATGAAGGACATGCTGGCCAGCTGGAAGGTGACCGTCGAACCTAAAGATCGCCCCAAGAAGCCGATGAGCAAGGTCAACCTGAAGAATGTGTTCTCGGTGACATTGCGTGATACCGGTGAAGTGGCGCTGATCGACGGCGATACCAAGCAAATTTGGGGAATCGTCAAGACCGGTTATGCCGTGCATATTTCCCGCGTGTCTAAATCTGGCCGTTATGTTTACGTGATTGGTCGTGACGGCAAGCTCGACCTGATCGATATGTGGTTCGAGAAGCCAACCGTAGTGGCAACCATCAAAGTGGGCATCGAAGCCCGTTCGGTGGAAACCTCCAAGTTCAAGGGTTACGAAGACAAGTACGCGATTGCCGGTTCCTACTGGCCGCCACAGTACGTGATCACCGAAGGCGATACGCTCAAGCCGCTGAAGATCATGTCTACCCGTGGTATGACCGTGGATGGTGAATATCATCCTGAACCGCGTGTTGCATCCATTGTGGCGACTGAAGGCAAACCTGAATGGGTCGTCAACCTGAAGGAAACCGGCATGATTCGCCTGGTGGACTATTCCGACATCAAGAACCTGAAGGAAACCACCATCGAAGCCGCCAAGTTCCTGCATGACGGCGGCTGGGATTCCACCAAGCGTTATTTCCTGGTGGCGGCCAACATGTCTAACAAGGTGGCAGTGGTGGATACCAAGACCGGCAAGCTGGCTGCGCTGGTGGATACCAAGTCCAAGCCTCATCCAGGCCGTGGCGCAAACTTCGTGCATCCCAAGTTCGGTCCGGTGTGGGCGACTTCCCACCTCGGCGCTGACGTGATCTCACTGATCGGTACCGATCCGGCCAAGCATCCTAAAGAAGCATGGAAAGTGGTTCAGGAGCTGAAGAATCACGGTGGCGGTTCGTTGTTTACCAAGACCCATCCGAAGTCCAACAATCTTTGGACGGACGCACCTCTGAATCCGGAACGCGAATTGGCTGAATCGGTGACCGTTTATGACATCAAGAACCTGGACAAGGGCCCTCAAGTCATCAACATCGCCAAACTGGCTGGCTTGCCGGAAAGCAAGGCGACCAAGCGCGTGGTTCATGCAGAGTACAATGCGACCGGTGATGAGGTGTGGTTCTCGCTGTGGGCTGGCAAGACCGAAGCATCCGCAATCGTGATCATGGATGACAAGACGCGCAAGCTGAAGGCTGTAATCAAGGATCCAAAACTGATTACGCCAACCGGCAAGTTCAATATCTTGAACACCCAGCACGACATTTATTAATTGTAGCGATAATGCCCGGGGAGCCTCTGCTCTCCGGGTTTTTTTCAATTAAAAAATAAAAATAGAACAACGTAGGACGGAGATATGTCAGATACGCAAAATTCAAGCAATGGCTGGTGCGCTAAATTATGTAAACCCAGCGTTCGCTACTCACTTATAACCCTGTTGCTCGGCGGTTTTATCGCGGGCATCTTGTTTTCAGGTGGATTCAACACCGCCATGGATGCATCCAATCAGTTGGAATTCTGTATTGGCTGCCATGAGATGGAAGACACCGTTTACCAGGAATACAAAAAGACCATTCATTACTCCAATCGCAGTGGTGTCCGCGCAACTTGCCCGGATTGTCACGTGCCGAAGGATTTTGCGCACAAAATGATGCGCAAAATACAGGCCAGCAAGGAAGTATGGGGCAAGATTACCGGCACGATCGATACCAAAGAAAAATTCGAGGCCAAGCGGCTGGAATTGGCGCAGCATGAATGGGATCGCATGAAAGCTTCAGATTCCCGCGAGTGCCGCAATTGCCACTCATTTGAGGGTATGGACCCGGACAAACAGAAGCAGCGTTCCCGCAAGAACCACGAAATGGCGAAAAAAGAGGGAAAAACCTGTATTGATTGCCACAAGGGTATTGCGCATCAAAAACCCAAGGGTATGCCGGAAGAGGATGAGGAATAAGGCGCCGTCGGTAAACCTTCTGGCCGCCTTCCGCGTTGTGCATCATGGCTGCTATGTATGAGATTGAGTTTAATTTAATTAACCGTAATTCAAGGAGAAATTAATGAATAAGCTTCTGGTCGCCGTTTCGGCATTGGGTTTGATTGCAGCGGGTAGCACTGGCGTGGCGTTTGCGGCAGATGCGAGCAAGGCGCCATCGAAAAAAATTACGGCGTTTTACCCCGGCGCTTCGGGCATGGAATGGATCCAAAAAGGTACCTACCATGGCGGCGCAAGGGGTATTAAAAAAGGCGAATCCTGTGTTGGCTGCCACGTTGACGAAAAAACCGGCAACGAGGAAGCGCCCGATTTCGGCAATAAAATTGTAGCCGGTGAAAAGTCCAAGGATATTGCGTTGGAACCGGAACCGATCAAGGGTAAGCCGGGCCACATTCCGGTAACAGTACAGGCTGCGCATGATGCCGAAAACCTGTACCTGCGCTTTACCTGGAAAAATACCGGTTTCAACAGCGGCAAGAAAATGGATGCCGACAACCCGGTCAAGCTGGCAGTGATGCTGGAAGAACCCGGCAAAGTCGAAAATGATACGGTTGGCGGCTGCTGGGTGACTTGCCACAATGATGTGCGCACCATGCCTGGTGTCAAAGACGACAAGAAAACCAAATATGTGGTGGGCGGTAATCTGGCCGCAGGCAAATATTTTGATATTTTCCAATTCCGCAGCGGCAAGGGGCAGAAACCACATGACGGCTACATCGCCGACAAGCGCGTGATGGATGGCGGCAAGGCGCTGTCAGATGCCAAGGGCGAACTCAAGGGTGATACTTGGACAGTGACCTTTACACGTAAACTCGCCGGCGGCGAGGGTGATGTCAAGCTTGAAGCGGGCAAGACCTACAACTTTGGCTTTGCTATCCATGACGACTACACGCATGGCCGTTATCACTACGTTTCTCTCGGCTACATGCTGGGGCTGGATAACCCCAAAGCTGATATCAATGTAGTAAAGCAGTAATCGGAGAGCCTGTGCGGGGACTTTACGTCCCCGCTGCATCAACTCCGGCATTGCACAAAAGGAACTTCCACCCAATTTTTGATGGCTGTTAATGCTTTTGAAAAGGAGAGGATGACATGAATACCCTTGTGATGCGCATTGCAAAACCCATACTTGCCAGTTTCATGCTGGTCACTTTCTTGGCGAACGCCAATGCGGGTGAAGTTGTTGAAGTCAGCATCGAGAAGATGCTATTTGTTCCGCAGACAGTAAAAGTAAAGCCCGGCACCACGGTTAAATGGGTCAATAACGAAAAGCGCAGCAACCATACAATTTCATTCGAGAAAGAAGGCATCCCGGAAACGGATCGACTTTTCCCCGGGGAATCTTGGCAGCGCACCTTCGAAAAACCGGGCAGTTATCCCTACATTTGCGGTACTCACCCTGAAATGACCGGAGTCGTAGAAGTTGCCGAATAAACACCGTTGTATCTGCTATATCACCTCACTGCTACTGGTTGCTTTATTTCCCTTTACGGTCTGGGCCGAGCCGCCTTCTCCGCCGCGGCAGGCCGAATTGCTTAATCTGGTGCGGCAGGATTGCGGTTCTTGCCACGGGCTGTCCCTCAACGGTGGGCTTGGCTTACCGCTGACTCCACAAATCCTTGGCGAAAAATCACCCGAGATACTCAAGGAAACCATTTTGCATGGGCGTACCGGAACGCCCATGCCGCCTTGGAATCCATTTATGAGCGAGGCCGAAGCTGGCTGGATTGTCGAAATTTTAATGAAGGGATTGCCTGATGCACCTTGATTATTTTTGTGCCGCCAATACACGCGGCTTCGGTGCATTCATTCGCCGCCTGTTTTTACCCCTTGCTGTTTTCGCGCTGGCCGGTTGTGCCACGCCACTGCGCGGCACCGGTGATCTGGGCGTAGTCATCGAACGCGCCGCCGGCAGTATCCAGGTGGTGGAAACCACGCACCGTACCAAGCTCGGTCAGATTATCGGTTTGGGCGACTTGTCCCATGCTTCGGTCAACTATTCGCGTGACGAACGTTATGCCTATGTGTTCGGTCGTGACGGCGGACTAACCAAAGTGGATATGCTCGAAATGCGCATCGTCAAGCGCGTGATGCAGTCGGGCAACAGTATCGGCGGTGCGATTTCACAAGACGGAAAATTGATTGCGGTTGCCAACTACACGCCGGGTGGAGTGAGAGTGTTTGACGCGGGTACGCTGGAGTTGCTGGCTGACATACCAACTGTCGATGCCGCCGGCAAACCATCCAAGGTGATCGGCTTGGTGGATGCGCCCGGCAACCGCTTTGTATGGAGTCTGTTCGAGGCCGGGGAAATCTGGGTGGCGGACATGCGCACACCGGGCAAACCGGGTATTACCAAATTTTTGAATGTTGGCAAGGAACCCTACGATGCCATGATCACCGCCGATGGCCGTCATTATCTGGCCGGCCTGTTCGGTGAAGACGGTCTGGCGCTGCTGGATTTATGGGACATGAAGGCGGGCGTAAAACGCGTGCTGAACGGCTACGGCAAGGGTGAGCAGAAGTTGCCGGTGTACAAAATGCCGCATCTCGAAGGCTGGGCGGCAACGGGCAATGAATTGCTGGTACCGGCCGTGGGGCGGCATGAGGTATTGGTCATTGACCAGAATAAATGGGCAGAGGTGGGGCGCATCCCGGTGCATGGACAACCGGTGTTCGTCGTAGCACGCCCGGACAACCGCCAAGTGTGGGTGAACTTCGCCTTTCCGCACAACGAGGTGGTGCAGGTGATCGACGTGCCCAGCCGCACTATTGTAAAAACACTACAACCTGGCAAGGGCGTATTGCATATGGAATTTACCCCGCGCGGGGAACATATTTGGGTATCGGTGCGCGATGAAAACCGGGTGGATGTTTACGATAGCGAAACATTCGAGAAAATTGGCGAACTGCGCGCCGACAAACCAAGCGGCATTTTCTTCACGCCGCGCGCCCACCGCACGGGGTTGTAATTCGCAGCGGTAATCAGGCTGCTAGTGGGCATCCGGTTGCTTGCCAAAACCAACAACCTGTAGGGCGCAATAAGCGAAGCGCATTGCGCCGCATGGCGGTCACACCCGGCGGAATGCTACGCTAACCCGCCTACAAAAGCTCATTCGGGCGTATGGGAGAGTTGAGTCAACCGATAGACTCGGCTTTTTGCGCGGCATGCTCCGCACACATCGTTGCCCCGCGAAACCATTTTAGCGTCTCGTGCAGAGCCACAACTTCGCCGACAACGATCAGGCATGGCGATTTCAAGTCCATTGCAACCACCAGATCGGACAGCGTTTCAAGCGTGCCGGTCACCACCCGTTGTTTGTTGCTGGTACCTTGTTCAATTACGGCGGCGGGCATATCCGCCGCCTGCCCATGAACGATAAGTTGGCGGGCAATTTCCGACAAACCGCCCAACCCCATGTAAATCACCACGGTTTGCCGGGGGCTAACCAGATTTTCCCAATCAAGATTCAGGCTGCCATCCTTCAAGTGGCCTGTCGTGAATACAACCGACTGCGCATAATCGCGGTGAGTGAGCGGGATGCCGGTGTAGCATGAAACGCCATTGGCGGCCGTGATGCCGGGCACCACTTCAAACGGGATGTTATTTTTTACCAACACTTCGGCTTCTTCGCCGCCGCGACCAAAAATAAAAGGGTCTCCACCTTTCAGGCGCACCACGCTTTTACCCTGCCTGGACAGGGTTACCAGCAGGGAGTTGATTTCATCTTGCGGCAAGGTATGCCTATCCTTTTCCTTGCCGACATATATTTGCTCCGCATCGGGCCGGATAAAATCGAGCACTCCTGTGCCAACCAGATGATCGTAGACCACCGTGTCGGCTTGCCCAAGCAGTTTGGCGGCGCGCAGTGTGAGCAGATCCGGGTCACCGGGGCCGGCACCAACCAGATACACAGTACCGTTGCATCGAGTGTTTTGGGTAGCGTGGTTGGGTTGCGAAAATAGCGGGGGTTTATTCATGAATTTTCCGTGGTTCTTCAATAGCGCATTGCGAAATAATCGCGCAATGACTTGGCTGACAATGCCTGCAATCGGTTAATCTGTTGACGTGTGGCCGAGATTCTACACTTAAACATACGTGGAAGGCACGGCCTTTTAGGGGTATTTGGCACGCGTGGCATGTTTGCCGGTGATGTGACAGGAGCTGCAAAAGTATGGGAATACATAAAGCGAAGAAATGCCCCACGCCTGCTGTTTGCATAATGGTTGCGCAACTGATTTTGCCGGCGTGCTTTGCCGCTCCCGCTACATCACCACCAGTGATGGAAAATATGTTGGGCATGAAATTTGTCCTGATTCCATCGGGCGAGTTCATGATGGGAAGCGATGAACCGCTCGATGTGCTTGCCAGAGATTTCCCTCTATATGAACGGAGGCGTTTTTTGGAACTCGTTGATGAAACACCAGTACACAAGGTGCGTATCACCCGCCCATTTTATCTGAATCAGCATGAGGTAACGGTTGCTCAATTCAGACGTTTTGTGGAGCTATCCGGTTACATGCCTGAAGCAGAGGCGGATGGTACGGGCGGTTACGGTTACAGCCGTGATTATGATCCCGACAAATCGTTGCGTGGCGATGCTTTCGAGGGGCGTAACCCGGCGTATTCGTGGCGCAATCCGGGCTTTGCGCAGAGTGATGATCACCCGGTGGTGAATGTCACATGGAACGATGCCTTGGCAATGAGTAAATGGTTGAGTAAAAAAGAAGGCGTGAAGTATCGTTTGCCGACAGAAGCTGAATGGGAGTATGCCGCCCGCGCAGGCACACAAACCCGTTATTACAGCGGCGATGATGTTCAAAGCCTGCTAAAAGTGGCTAACTTATTTGATGCGGATGCCCGGCAAAATTGGCGGAAGTGGCAAAGCTACGCGCTTGATGGGCACGACGGGTTTGAATTTACTGCGCCAGTGGGGCGTTTTGCGCCGAACGCGTTTGGGCTATATGACATGCATGGCAACGTATGGGAGTGGTGCGCAGATTGGTATGACGAGAATTATTACGCCAGATCGCCACTCAATGACCCCGCTGGCCCGGAAGCCGGGGCGGTCCGCGTACGCCGTGGCGGATCGTGGCACACATGGCCACTTTATGTGCGCTCTTCTTACCGTAACTGGAACTCACCCAGCACACGCTATACCTTGGTAGGGATACGACTGTTGCGGGAAGCTGAAATCGTGATGAAATAGTGGCCGAATAGGAGGATACGCAACCACCAGAGTATTATCCCGAACACGTTTTCCAGGTGAGCTAAAGAAAATATAAATAATCTTCATTGATGCTTCCACAAATAACGACATTCTTCGAATAGCATTCCCGGAGAATGCAATACGCTTTGTCATTTCGACCGCAGGGAGAAATCCTATGCGGGCATTGAAAATTCCTCCCTGCGTTCGGAATGACAACTCACTTTTTATATGCCGTTTATCGCTTGGCGGGGTTATCGCTTCCCAAACCACAGATTTCTGTTTAGCATTCTGTTGCCGTGGGGGTGTAGCTCAGTTGGGAGAGCGTCTGGTTCGCAATCAGAAGGCCAGCGGTTCGATTCCGCTCCCTCCACCACATTAAGCCCAATAATTACGCCACTTTCAGCCAGATTTAGCATAAATTAGTTGTTGCTTCTTTTTGCTTCTTTTTGCCTTGTTTTGCTTTCCCAGTGCGTCAAAATTGCGTCAAATTTCCGTACAATGGCATTCCACGTAAAAGTTTGATTGCATTCAAAATAGTTGTTGCTTTATTTTTGAAAGACACTATTATTCGTTACGTGGTGATGTACCGGCCCCGGGGTGACTCGCAGCAAACCCCGATTAAGAGGCCGGCGCTTACGACCAAGATGAATACCCGGCGTATATCTTGGATGCGTTCACCCACCCCACGAGCACCGGCAACTGCCCGCCTAGCTACCGCGCTGGTTGCGCGCGCGACGACTGTCGAGCAGGTCAAGCTCCGGGCGGCTCAACCGGACGGACACGCAGTGGGTGCGCTTCTCACTTACCCAGCCTGTCCGACCACGATTTGAGTAACGGGCGGACATGATCAAATAATCTGCGCGCCGGTTCGGTTGGAGTATTCAACCGCAAACTTGTCCGCGCTTTTGCGGTTGCTGAACTTACCACCGACAAAACGCCCGTACACACACCTACCAGACCGCCCGCCGCGCGGCCCGAACGGGTTGTGCCCGGCACATACCAGCCAGTGTCCAAACGGATTCTCGACCACGGCGTGCACAGTTACCTTCTCAATTTCTTTTTCCATTTTTAAAGCTCCTTTTGCAGTTAAAAAACACATCGACTTCGCGCCCCTACGGGCGCTCCTCCACCCCGATTTGAGGGGAGGACAAGACAAAACCGGTACGGTTTTGAACTAGAAGCGAAGCTCTAGTTAGCTCTTGTTCCTCACCTTTCACCACACGATTCGCATTCTGTCAAGTATCTGAATTTATGTCAAGCAACTATTTGATTAAAAACAGCATTTTCCGTAATTGTATGTTTTACGGAAAAGTGAAAAAAGGAAGGAATGGCGTGTTTATTGGGCTTGCGGGGAGTTGGCGCGGAAATAATGCGAAAAATTATTTTTTGCGAAAAGTGAGAATGGCGGATTTGCTGGGTTGCGGTGGGTGTTAGTTGAATCGACACCCACCGAAAAGATCAGGCAACGGCCTTTGCCCGATCAAAAGTTCGCCGTGCATATTTTTCGCAGGCGACGGCGGTCAAATGTTTTCCCCTCCCCAGCGCACGTTCGGCAAGTTTGCGAATACCTTCGGCCTCGTCTTTTTTATTTTTTAACCACCCGACCGCCCAACCGAATTCCCTCGATGACTCATCCCGCCCAGCATCGGAAACACCCCCCTCCCTCCCCTTGCAGGGGGAGGGGGAAACACACGGCTGCGCCGAGCTTGAAACACACGCCCCCCCCGGGGGGGGTGGAGAAAGGCAAAAACATGAAGATTGAAAATAAGTGATGAGGCTGTCCACATTACATCGCCGCCCCCCGCCTTCGTAGTCCACGTTACCGCCCACCAAATTCACCCAGTAGGCATTCTTGTGTTTTGTGTTCATGAACCCAGCCAGCCGCCCGAGATGATCGCCGCTGACGCTACCGGGATCGCCGCCGAACATGCTCACCAATGCGGATTGACATTGATATCGCTCTTCCTTGCCGACGGGGCGGCTGGTGGGCAGCCACAACTGATGATTGTTTTTTGAGGTCTCAACAATCAGGTGAAGCCGACCCTCTCCGATTTGCTGGCATGTAGACAGATCAAGATCGTCCACCATCAGCAAGTGCTGTGCCTCGCCGTGCACGTGTGGGGAAATGTAGATCGAAAGAGGGTGGTCAGCAACACCGCCTCCCGCCGCGTTGACCGCCCGCAGCCAGCGTGCGCGAGTGTGGATGTCGGCAACCGACAAGCCCACCAGCCCGGCGCGCTGGAAGTATTTGCCCTCGCCTTTTTGCGCATCCCCGCAGGCCAGGTCATACCTGCCCAGGTGACCCACCGCCGCACCCATAAAAAATTTAAGCTGCTCCGTCATTGCCTCGTTTTTGATTTTCATAATTTTGCCTTTCTCCACCCCCCCCGGGGGGGGCGTGTGTTTATTGGTTTTGTGTTTGTCTTTTCCTCCCCCACAAGGGGGGGGGAAAGACTGTGTTTCCCCGCTCTGATATCTATTGATATCCTGATAGAGTGGGTTTTTCACTGGACTTTGCCTACGCTCACTGGACTTTGCCTACGCTCCACTGGACTTTGCCTACGCTTTCCACTTTTTATCCGGTTTCCGTCGACCGTGATACCCAGGTCGTTGAGCGCGTCTTTGTCTGACTCCAAATCGGCTCTGCGATGCCGCAAAAGCCCGCCCGCTGCGACCTTGTTTGTTAGTCCAAGAATTGTGTCGTCAACATGACGATGAGACAGACAAAACCGCGCCACTGCTTGTGCAAACCCGCTTTTGAGTTTTACAACCTGCGCAAGCGGATATCGCATCATCCTCTCTGTCTCAATCAGCTTTGACCATCCAGGCGAAAACGTCAGGCGCATATACCGTCGCCCCTCTCCTCTCGCCCCCGGCCTGGGTCGTAGCAAAGTGGGGTCGGTGCTAACCGAGTAATCACTTACTATGCCCCCGGTTATTTTTTCGCACTTGTCGTTGTCATACACATCGACCCTCGCCACCCTCAAATCATCGATCCACGCCTCGATGTTCGCGTTGTTTGTTCCCGCTCCTCCCATCGCGGACCGGAGTTTGTTTGGGTCGATCTTTACGTTCAGCCTGCCATCGATAGTCCACTGCTCATCTACTTTTACCCCTTTTGTCATGACCGCGTCGATCAGATCCCGATGCTGCTGCCCTAGCTTGCCCGTGATGACTGCGTGCCCCCACGGTGTCTCAACTCGCCACTTATTTACCACTTTGGGGCGCCGGGTTGGCGCAAAAATTGGGATGCGCGATGTGATTGCGGGGGACTCAGAAAGTACACACAGGGACTCGTCCATGGCTCACCTCCTTTCCGCTTGCTTGTGCATATCCTGCCGCCTTTTTCTCCACCGTCCGAAAATCTGCCGGCGCGAGAATCCCGCCTGCACCCCGCTCAAGCCACGCATCGCCAGATGGTTTTCTGTAGTTTTGTTTGCTGACATTCCACCGTACATACTTCCATCGATCCTCTATTTTTCGATCTTCGGACTCTTTTTGGGTCATACCGCACAGGAATGAAGACCATCGGGCATTGTCAACAAACACGCTGCTCCCCCTCACTGCCTGTTGCTCGCCTCCCTGCCCGCTCATCGCTGCTGCTTTGTTAACGTGGTGCAGCCCCAGCACCCCCGCGCCGGACTGGTGAGCCATCACCTCAAGTCGAGTCATGATCTGTTTCGCATCACCGGCCACAGTCTCGTCCAAACAATGGATGCGCGTGAGTGTGTCGATCACGACGAGCCGCTTGCCGGCTGCCAGCGACAGCAACCAGTCAAACCAGGGGTCTGACATGATGTCCATTCCCTGACCTACGACACACCGGAAGTCGCACCGGTCGGCAATGGACTGCATATCTTCTGGTGAGTAGTGTTTGCCGAGGTCGTGCAGCCTGTGATGCAGCGCAACCGCCGGATCCTCACCAACGATCACCAAGCAGTCGCCGGTTTTGTCCACGCCCAGTTTCATCATGTCTTTGCCGGTTGCGATCGCTGCTGCCGTTTGCATCGCGAGCATGCTCTTCCCGACACCACCCGGGGATACTAGTAGTCCAACCGTGCCGGTCAAGAAACCCGGGACGATGAAGTCGTAATCTGGTGGCTTGCGAGCAAAGCAGTCCATCACGTCGATCTGGTCGGGCATGCGCTCGACCTGCCGGTCTGGCTTGGATTGTTTTGCAGTCGAGACCGCGCAGGAAGAGCTATAAGCCACTTCCGGGGGCGGATCTATGTCGAGGTATTGATCAAGGTCGCCGGGGGCGTTCATGACACCTCCCCGGCGATTTGGTGAAGGATGCTGTGCGTGCGCCCAGTCAAAATCGGCGGTGCTCATTTCGCACCCCAGCAGCCCTCAATCCAAGCGTTGACGCGGCTTTCGGGGTATCGACGCGCACCGCCGATTTTGACTGGGCGAGGGAAATTGTATTTTGAAATAAGTGAGTAAAACCCGGATCTGCTGATTCGCAGACGAGTGATAATATCTTTGGAAGTGAGATAATTTTCCATGCTATAAGCTCCTGTTTTTGAATAACAAAACGGGTCTTACAGCGCGGTGCGTCGGTGGCGGTCTGGTCTGAAGGATGCCCAAAAATATCCGTTTTTCCTGCTCTCCCCTCTAAAAATCTGGCCGTTTACCTGCGGGCGGTGCGGGCCGGGGGCGAGTCAAAATCTTTGCCTGTGACGGCTGAAAAGGTTTTCCCTTGTCCTTTTCTGTCGAAAAGTAATTCAGCGCGCCCAATTATCCTCACCTTTATTTTTTTGTCAACAAGTCTTTGTTTAATAATGACTAATAGCTTTCTGTAGTTCGTAATAATACGGAAAAGTTGCCCCGCAAAGCCGCGATTTTGCTGGGGAGAGTGATTTGGTGATTCAATTCCGCGAAAGGGGATTTAATCGGATCAAAAAAGTTTATGGGGGTATCGGTGGGGGTATTGGTGTAGTGAATGACGCTGACAGGTGCGAAAATGCTTGCTGTTCGGTAGCGCTCACCTCCACCATTTGCCAAAATTGTATCTGCCTTGCGGGGCAATCAATTACCGGTTGGCCGAAAACAGGCGTGAACCTATTCTTTCAAGTATTTTGCCGGGCAAGAAATGGGATGGGTTCAGCTTGGGCAGCTCCACTGCGTCAAGCGTATTTTTGGCGATCAATCCGAGTTCGGTATCTCCTTCCACCACCAAGCGGCGGCTAAAAAACAGCGTATCAGGGTCTTCCCGGCGCGTGCCCAACATCAGAAAATCATAGGCAGATGCACTGATGGTAAGGTCGGCTATCTTGCCAGCTTTGCAGGCAACAAAACCGGAAGTATCGATCGTAAAGAAAAAACTCAAACCCGCGTCAATCACACGGATGTTGATCAACTTGCCATGCAACGGTTCAAGGAGTTCCGGCTTGATCATCCGCACCAGCACCAGATTCAGTGTGTGGCTGAATAACAGCGAATGCGGATAAGACGGTATCAGCGACATCGCGATGCCAAATGGCTGGGGTAGTTTGAAAGCGGGAATATTCATGGTGTTTTTTCCGGCAAATTGAAATCAGCGGGTATTTTATCCTGAATATCGGCTTTGACCAATTGCAGGGACAACATCAGGCGCATTTGAAGATATTAGGCTGTCACGGGCGGATGAGCCGAAGACGTTATCCGCCGGATACTTCAACATATTGCGAAAGGTGACACGCTTTCCCCATACGGCGGAAGGCGCTACGCTTTTGCGAGCGTCCGCTTTGCGGCCTGCCTGCTTACCCCATTGCCGCCCTACGCTTGCTGGCGGCGTATTTAAGGAAGCTGTCCCGCTGCGACCATGCGGTTGACCAAGGTGTTTGGAGAAACCCAAATCGCCAGGTCGTCAAAACCATTCTGTACGAAATCATGACTGACAAAATCGCTGTCGCTATCGCTGTTTTCCGCTTCGTCGGTCGAGGGTGTATTTGCCCAGTTCGAGCCGCGCGAAACGATCACCGCCGCTGCCGTTGAGGTGAGTGTGGTGGTGCATGCTGCCGCAGTGCAGATGCGCATTGTTCCCGCAGTGCTCAAGGTGAAATGCGTCACGCTATCGGCGAATTCCTTGGTGACGGCGTACAACAGTACGCTGCCATATGTATCTTTGTCGGTTACACCCAGGTCTTTGTAGGGTAGTGTGCCAATCTGTGAGGCGGTGGTGGTGCAAGCCGCTTCCGCCGAACCGTCCCCATTGGTGTCGGGGCAAGGCAAGCGTTTGTTCGCGGAAGAAATGGCATATCCAAGGAGCGCGTCGCGTACCTCATCCATGTATTTGCGGGTTTCATTCCTGCGCTGCTGATCTATCTGGCTGGATATTGTCGGCAGCAAGCCGCCGAGCAACAAACCTACAATAGCCAGCACGACAGCCATTTCGACCAGCGTAAACCCTGCATCATCTTTTTTTGTCAGCATGGCATCACCGAAAGACCCTGATTGATACAGTAAAGCACATCGTTGAAGCTGCTGGTTTCTGTGCCGCTTTGATAGTCGCTGTTGCCAGACGTGTTGGGATGGTTGCTGAGATTGCGCCCCTCCAGATAGTTGGCAAAATCGAGATGGTCGTTGCTGCTGGAGCGTACTTGGGTAGTCAACTTCTTGCCGGCGAACATCACAACGGCAGCATAGGATCCGCTGCCGTTTACGCTCAAGCATGTGCCACAACTGCTAGAGCCGCTATCTGGATTGAAGTCATCAGCCAGCGCGTAAAACAGATGGTCTTTCCAGTTTGTCCACCATGTGTAATATGTGGTGGACCATGTCGGAACGTTTGGGCAGTTGCTCCCATCGCTTCTCAGTTGGTAAAGGGAGCTGCCGCTGATCAGGTTGTTGGAGTCATTATCCGACGTGTTGACGCGATATGGCAGGCGTCCGGAGAGCCGGTTATTCTCATCGTCGTAGTTGCTGTCCGTCAAGTAATCATTGCTATCGGGAAAAAATCTGCCGGCCCATGGGAGTCTCTTGTCGCCCGATCCGGCGTTGTTCCTTCTGCCATAGTCGGCGATGCATTCCGTCGCTTTTTGTGTCATGGCCGTCAGCGTCGTCATAAAGTCATTACGTTTTAGCATCGCATCCCATATATCTTGGCGGGTGATATAAATAAGCTGGTCATTGATTTGCGAAGATGAGGTCAGCCTAAATTGGGTTGTGGCATTTGCGCTGGAGGAAACGGTACCGTTGTCGAGCGTGCCATCGGAGTCGAGATAATTGGTGGCAGTGTAATTGCCGTTGCAAAGGGGTGCGGTGCCATCGGAGGCGCGATTCTGGTTGTTGAGAGTTGCACCCGGCGCGAATATCACGGCGACTACGTCTTGGGCGAGAGCTGTGCCGTTGACATCGAGTATTTCAAACAAGCCGTTGGTGTCCCAGTTCATTATGTCGGTCATGGGATTGTTTTTATAGGTACCTGCCACGGCATACCACAAGCACTCACCGTTGCCATCGCGCAAGGGAGGCAACCCCAGTGTTTTCCACGGCAGCCTGCCAACGACACTGACATTCTTGTTGCCGCAAGTTTCGGAAGATCCCTCTCCATTAGCGCCTGCGGTACCGTTCGGATCGGGGCAGGGGAGATAGCCGTGCACTTGCCCTGTGTGGGTATCACCATAGGTAATGGCATAACCGATCAACGTATCTTTGGCTTGTGCTAGCGCATTGGCAGTAATTTTGTCACGCTCAATCTGCATTCCAGGTTTGCTTAACGAACCGACCAGAAAAGTCAAAGCCCCCATCACCATAATTACCAGCATCACCATCAGCGCGGCACCGCGCTGTTTTGCTTTGGCAGAGCGGGGTTGCGGCGGGCGCATGGCACTCTATTGCCCCGCAGCGGGTGCCGGGTTGATGAATATCTTCTGCCCGACCTTGGCGTTGACCGGTTGCGATTGACCGGGGATGAAGACCGGCACGCTTTCCGGCGCGCGTTCGTTGCTCTTGCCGGCGATTTGTGGCGTGCCGTTGATCCACACAGTGCGTTCGCCGCCATGTTTTTGCACGATGCCGTTGACGGTTAGCACGCGGCGGCTGTCGCCGGGGTCGCTGCTTTGTGATTTGTTGTATTCCAGTTGTACGCGTTGCTCGGGGGTGAAAAACAGCCGTCCCAAGTCCTCTGCCTGCGTGAGCGGCGCAGCCATCAAGGCTGATGCAATCAAGATCGCTCCGGGAAAGCTTTTCATTTTGGCTCGTTCCTGTTCTTCAATGTGATCCAGCCGCCGCTGCATTCGGCTGTGAGCTGCGCGGCATCTTCATTGCCGCCGCGGCGCATCGTGCAGCCTTCCAGTTGATACCAACCCTTAATCTGGCTGTGCAGGGCGGCAAAAAAATCCAGTAGCTGTGCCTCATGCAGCAATTCGAATTGCAGCTTCATCTCGCTGTAGTGGATGTCGAAATTGCCGCTGTCTATCGGTGATTTGGCCGCATAGATTTTTTGCGGCACGATGGTGTAGCGGAAGTCGGACACCAGGTTTTGTTCGCGTATTTTGCCCAGGCCTTCCATCCAGTCGAGGCGTTGCTCATCTCCGATGATCCTGGAATCGAGCAAGGTGGCGTATTTGTCGGTGTAGGCCGCCATGTTTTTTTGGTCGTCACGTGCGGCAGTCAATTTGTTGCGCGCATCGTTGAGCTGGCTCTGCGCGTTGCGCTGATCTTTTTGTGTGTGTTGCGCATATTCGCCGCTGCTGTACAACATGATCGCGCTGATCAGCGCAGATGCGCAGACCGCCAGGGTGCTCCAGCGCATCAATAGTAAATCCGATTTGGCAAATTTCATTTTGGCGCTCCCGTTTGAAGTGATTTCGGGGGAGATATTTTCAGGGCGAAACCGAGCACGTCATCACGGGCCTCGCGCTGGTCTGCGACACTGCCGCTCGCGCTGACATCAAGCGGTTTTTTCAGCATGGTCACCCGGTAGCCTTGCGCGGTCAGTTCACGTTCGAAGCCTTCCAGATAATTCAATGCGGCACGGTAGCCGGCTGCAAAATCGGTCAGATGCCCTTTGACGCTAATCTGGGCCGGAGTGTCCGCAGCGTTGCCTGTGGCTGCCGGTGTCGTCGCGCTGGTCTGCCAGGAAAGTTCATCCAGCGTAATTTGTGGGTATTGGTTCAGTACCGCGCTGAATGGCCGCAGAATCTCACCGGGCAGGACGGAGTAGCTGTTGATGGTGTGCATTGCCGATACGGTTGCCTTCATGTCCGACGCCCGTGCGTGTGTATGGGGAAAGAGCGCCGTGATTTGCTGCGCCTCATTTGTGAGTTGTTGGGCCTGATTTTTGAGAGTGGTGGCCTCGCGTACATTTCCGCCGCTTTGCCAAACATCTGCACCGCCCCATAACAGGCTGCCGATCAATAATGCGGCGCTGGTCCAGTTGAGCGCGCGGCGCAATCGCCACAGCGTGTAGTAATGGGTGTGCTCCGGTTTTGCATAGCTGGATAGGGGTGGTTTGGCGGCCAGCTGGTGCAGAAAGATTTGGCTGGCATCGGAGTCGTTAAAGCGGTAATCAATCTTGAGTTGTTTGGCGAGATCTGAAATCTCGACGTAGTGATAGCGCATGTCCGCGCTTCTTGGTAATTCAAGTTGCAATTCGATCAGGTCATGGACGTGCCCCAGCAGGAGCACGTCAAGTGTTTGCCCGGATGGGAGCAGGCTCAAGCTCTTCAGATACTGGAAGGTGCGCGCGAGCTCTTTGGCCACCGCACCCTGAAAGGTCAGGTCATCGTAAATGGGTGTCAGCCGGGAGATTTGCAGGCGATGATCGCTGAAATAGGTTTGGCGCAGCCCGGAATATTTTTCCCAGGAAATCAACAGCAGATGATTTGATGGGTGGCTCTTGATTAGCGGCGCACTGATTTGCGGCACTGAATAAATTCCGGCGAGTGGAATTTGCCGCGCCCGCAAAATGTCGACCCAAGGGGTGATGAGCGACGGGTTGGTCAGTGCCGAGAACAGTATGTCATCGTCGCGCCGTCCGGTTTTTTGCCGCTGTAGCAGTGTGGCCTGATGGAAAGGGGTGCCACGATAAAATTGGTCAAATTTGCGTTGCAATAATGCGGTGCGACTTTTGCCAATCAGGTGCGGGACGACTTCATGGCGGAAATCTTCTTCGATCAAGTCGGTCAGTAAATAAGCCGGGCATTTTGTTGTTTGCAGGAAGGCGTTGAAACCATCCCTGCCATCCGACAAGTCGGAAAATTCGTGCTGCGCGGCAATCTTGCCGCCGTCCATCAGTTGTGCATGAATGCGGTTGGCGCTTAAAAATAGCAGTAGGCAGCGTTTCATCAGAATTTCACCTTGCCGATAATGTCATAGATCGGCGACAGCACCGACAGCATTACCCAACCGAGCAACGCGCCGAGGATGAGGGTCATGGCCGGTTCGATCATAACTTGCACTTTTTTGATGGAATCTTTCACGTCGCGGTCATAAAAATAGCTGACATTGAGCAGCGCCTTATCCAGCGAGCCGGTGGCTTCGCCGACCTTAAGCATACGTATTACCAGAGGCGGGAACATACCGGTATTCTGAAAACTCTGGGTGAGGTTTTTGCCAGCCTCGATTTCATGCGTGACATCGTCCAGACTTTTGGCGACGGCGAGGTTGTTGACCACATCGCGCGAATTGGCGATGCAGCTGAGAATGCTGATG
>CAZMWC010000003.1:0-26652 GCA_964569805.1 uncultured Gallionella sp. | reverse complement strand
CCTTGGCGTAGCCACCACCGCCACCACCTTCTTCCTCATACTCGACTTTCACGAACTCGCCACCCAACGACTTGACCTGATCGGCCACTTCGGCACGGGTGTCATTGGCGCGCACGATCGCGCCCAGACCGGCGGCGGTGCCGATGGCAGCGAGGCCGGCCACACCAGCCCCCGCGATGAATACCTTGGCTGGCGGAACTTTGCCCGCAGCGGTGATCTGGCCGTTGAAGAATCGGCCAAAGGCGTTGGCGGCCTCGATCACGGCGCGGTAGCCGGCGACACCAGCCTGTGAGGTCAGGGCATCCATCTTCTGCGCGCGGCTCAACATGCGCGGCAGCGCGTCGATGGCCAGCACCGTGGCTTTCTTCGCCGCCAGTTGTTGCATCAGTTCCGGATTTTGCGCTGGCCAGATGAAGCCGATCAAGGTGCCGCCTTCACGCATCAAGTCAACCTCGGCACTCGTCGGGACGCACACCTTGAACACGATGTCGGATGTCGCCCACAGCTTGGCGGCCCCGTCGATAACCTCCGCACCTGCGGCGCGGTAGGTGTCGTCGCTGAAATTTGCTGCATCCCCTGCGCCGGATTCGACGGCGACCTTGAAGCCCAGCTTGATGAGCTTTTCGACGACATCGGGTACGGTAGCGACGCGTTTTTCCCCCGCAGCCATTTCACGGGGAATTCCTATCATTAAAGTCATGGAGTATTCCGTTTCGGTTAAATTGTTCTTGAAACTCTTGGATTGCCCTTGTCGCGCGCCATTAAAACATCGCGTCAGAATGGGCAGGAACGCGATGTTACTTCAAAAATCTTCCGGCTATCAACCTTCTTTTTACTACTTTTTTTCTGCCACTCTGCACCACGCGCAAAATGGCCATGCAACTTTGATCGGGCATTGATAAACGGGTGAGATTCAAACTGATGTGGCGTAGGGGCAATTCACGAATTGCCCGGGCGATTCGTGAATCGCCCCTACCCAATACGCATCCCCTTGCCGGTTGGCGCGATTGATGCCACATCAGTTTGAATCGCACCCTTGATAAACGGATATGCTGCGCTGCTGCTACAATCCGCCGGACAAAGGGAGCCTCTAAAGAGGAACGAGAATGCAAATCCGCAAAATTTTTCGCGCCGTCAGGCCATTTATCTCTGCTCTGGCTGTTATGGCCACTGCGGCGGCGCTCGTTTTTACGATTTACTTCACCCAGCTTGGCATGCAATGGGCCACGTTTTTGGCCGGGGTTCTCATGGCAGCGATGCTTGCGGAGGCAACCCGTATGTCGCGTGCCGAGTGGGTTGTTATGCGCCGCACGGCACAATTGGCAGCTATAAAAGATAGGCTCGATCACGAAACGCAACTTCGCAAAATAGCGGAAGAAGCGATGGCCGCCAGCAAACCAAGGTTGCATTTGATCGACGAAGTATTGCCGACCATGGTTGCATTCATCGATGTCGAGGGGCAGTGCCAATATCACAACCGGGCATTCATGGACTGGTTGCGCCTGCGGCCGGAACAGGTACATGGCCGGCACATGCGCGAAGTGCTGGGTGTCAAGGTGTACCAGGAAACAGCGACTTCGATCCGTCAATCTCTGGATGGGCATCCCGTGCATTATGAACGGATGCAGAAGATGCCGGATGGAGCGGTCTACCGGCTGCTCGTTGAACACATCCCCCAATTCGGCGAGGAGGGCAAAGTCACCGGATTTTATATGCTGATTAACGATGTCACATCGCCGGGTGATGTGCACAGGCCAGATCAGTTTGCATCCAACGGATCAACCCATGCCGATATGCAGGCTTCCGCCCATGACGGTAAGGCTAGTCAAGATATGTTTGTTGACTCATTCTCCAAGCAAATTAGCGGGCAGGAGGACGCAAGCCGGATCATGGCTGCAATCGAGAAGGGTAAGTTTTGTTTATTCTGCCAACTGATTACTCCACTGCCAGCGGAGTCCGGTGAAGCCGAGCATTACGAGATTTTGGTGCGGCTGATAGAAGAAGAGGAAAACATGATGCCGCCGGGGGCATTTTTTCCGCTGGCCGAAAAATATGGCCTCATGCCGCATTTGGATCGGTGGGTTGTGCAACACGTTACGGAATGGGCTGCCCGTCAAAATCTGCCGGGTGAAAAATGGAACACCTCAATGTTTTTCATCAATGTGTCGAGCGCGACGATTGGTGACCCAGGCTTCCCGGAATTCCTGCGATTGACGCTGCTGGAAAACGGCGTGCCCGGCTCTGCCTTGTGCTTTGAAATGCCGGGATTGGAACTCGCCTTGCGAGCTTCGGTGGCTGCGGAATTTGCGCGGCAAATCAGGCAGTGTGGTTGTCGTGTCGCAATCAGCGGCTTTGGTCGGGATCAGATTTTATTCGATTTGATTCGGGGTTTTCAGGTGGATTTTTTGAAAATTGACGGCAGCATCATCTTCGATATTCTTCGCGATCCGGTGGCTCTCGCCAAGGTAATAGCCATAAACCGGGTGACAAAAAAGATCGGTATAAAAACGGTTGCGGAGTTAGTGGAAAGCGAAGAAACCATCGCAAAACTGAAAGAGATCGGCGTTGATTTTGCCCAGGGTTTTGGAATCTCGCGGCCGCGACCTCTGGCAGAATAGATTCCAGAGCGATAAACCTAAAAACCGCAGTTGGAATTTGTAGGAGCGGGCCATGCCCGCGAATTACCTGATCGCGGGCATGGCCCGCTCCTACAAAATGATTCTCCCAAAAGGCGAGTTATGTGAAAAGCGCGAAGATCAGTCATCACGCGGCTTTTCATAAAAATACAATTGGCCAACTGCGGTTTTTAGGATAATTCAATGCTGGGCAAGCACCGCAAGCATCGCTTCGACATCGACAATTTTATCGCGTGGCGCTCCTCGCCGCGCTCCTCGCGCCACTTCCACGTCATCGAGTTGTTTCCAGTCATTGAAAGAAACAATTTGCAGGCCACATTCAAGCAGCAGGGAGACGATGGCATCAGGGTCTGGCAGCGACCGTTTCTCCAGCTCTGTGCCATCGGCTATCATGTGCTCGACGACGTGGGCGGACGCGCCCTTGTGTGATCCGATGAGCCCGCGTGGCCCTGTGCGCGCCCAGCCGACGACGTATTCGTTGGCAATCACGGCGCGGCTGGTAGCATCGACGACGCGACCGTCTTCGTTGGCGATGATCCGCGCTTCTTTGTCGTATGGAACACCGGTAATCTGCTCGGCGGCGAAACCAACCGCAGGCAATACCATCCCGACATCGAGAATCTCAATTTCGCCAGTGCCGTGTGCCGTAACCGTGCCGTCCGGTTGAATCTCAAGGCGGTTCTTTTCGAGCGCGAGGCCGGCCACCTTGCCGTCACTGTCGGCGATCACTTCGGTTGGTGAAACGAGGAAACGCAGGTGGAGTTTTTTTGACTTTGTGCCCGGCTGCCGTGCGGCGAAGGACTGGAGAATTTGCAGATTTTTCTCCTGCTGCGAATTGCCGGCAGACTCGGAGAGGGTGCAGCTCGCAAGCTCGCCCGGGGCGACGACCGGATCAACATCTTCCATCTCGCCGAGTTCTTTAAGTTCAGGCGGGGTAAACGAGGCTTGCTCCGGCCCGCGTCGTCCGAGAATATAAACCTCGCGCACCTGACTGTTGCGCAGCGCTTCCAGCGCGTGCGCGGCAATGTCGGTTTTTTCGAGTTCGTCCGGTGAGCGCAGCAGAATCCTAGCGGTGTCGATAGCAACATTGCCGTTGCCCACTACCGCGATGCGCGAAACCGATAGATCGATCTTTGCCTGACGGTAGTCGGGATGCCCGTTGTACCAGCCAATAAATACTGCCGCCGGTATACAGCGCGGTATGCCTTCCCCCGGAATGCCGAGGCGGCGGTCGGCCTCGTTACCCACCGCGTAGACAATCTGGTGGTAATGCTGGCGCAACTCTTCCACCGTTACGTCGCGCCCGAGGCATACATTGCCCATGAACCTGAACGCGGGCCGCGCAGAGGTTTTTTCGAAGACGCGGGTGACCGCTTTAATATTCTGATGGTCGGGCGCGACACCCCCGCGCACCAGTCCGTACGGGGTAGGGAGGCGCTCGAACATATCGACATGAACTACTGTGTCGGTACGTTTGAGCAGTGCTTCAGCCGCGTAAAAGCCGGCAGGCCCGGAACCGATAATTGCGACACGCATGAGCTGTCCCCACGGTAGGTGAAAATAGGAATCTACCTTTGGAGACTCCCTGAAGGCTTCTTGTTACCCGAAGAAATTCTTTACCTTGTCCATCCACGATTTGGCGCGCGGGTTGTGGCGTTCGCTATCGGTCGCGTTGATCGCTTCGAACTCGCGCAACAATTCCATTTGCCGATCGGTCAGGTTGACCGGTGTTTCCACGATAACGTGGCAGTGCAGATCGCCGTGGCTGGAACTGCGCACACCTTTGATGCCCTTGCCGCGCAGGCGGAACTGTCTGCCGCTCTGGGTTTCGGCGGGGATCTTGATGATGGCCTTGCCGTCCAGCGTGGGGATTTCGATTTCGCCGCCCAGCGCCGCCGTGCTGAAGCTGATCGGCATCTCGCAATGCAGGTCATTGTGGTCACGCTGGAACACCGCGTGCGGCTTGATGTGGATCACCACATACAAATCGCCGGGCGGGCCGCCGTTCACGCCGTGTTCGCCTTCGCCGGACAGGCGGATGCGGTCATCGTTGTCCACACCTGCCGGGATTTTAACCGACAGAGTTTTGTGTTGTTTGATGCGTCCGGCACCGCCGCAATCTTTGCACGGCGAGGCGATCATTTTGCCGGTGCCGTGACAGCGCGGGCAGGCCTGTTGGATCGAGAAGAACCCCTGCTGCATACGCACTTGGCCCTGGCCGCCACAGGTGGTGCAGGTGGTCGGGCTGGTGCCGGGTTTTGCGCCGGAACCGTGGCAGGTTTCGCATTCCGCCATGGTGGGGACGCGAATCTGTGTCTCGGTGCCGCGTGCGGCCTGCTCCAACGTGACTTCCATGTTGTAGCGCAGGTCGGCACCGCGCTGCACATTGCTACGCCCGCCACCCCCCCCGCGGCCTCCACCGAAGATATCGCCGAAAATATCGGAGAAATCGAACCCTTGCGCGCCCGCGCCGCCGCCCATGCCGCCAGCCTGGAAAGCTGCGTGGCCATACTGGTCATAAGCGGCGCGTTTCTGCGCATCGCTCAAGTTTTCATAGGCTTCCTTGGCCTCCTTGAAATGTTCCTCTGCCTTCGGGTTGTCCGGGTTGCGGTCCGGGTGATGCTTCATCGCCAGTTTGCGATAAGCCTTTTTGATTTCTTCATCCGATGCGTCGCGATTGACGCCGAGGACTTCGTAGTAGTCTTTTTTTGACATGGTCTAGTGAGTGGAAAGTGGGGAGTCGGAAGTGGAAAGTGGGAAGCGGGTTTCCCCACTCCCCACTACCTACTTACTACTTACCGCATTATTTCTTATCCTTCACTTCGGTAAACTCCGCATCCACCACATCGCCTTCTTCTTTCTTCTGATCGCCGCAGCTTTCGCCGGGGGCGCAGCTTCCGCAGCCGCCAGCTTGTGCCTTGGCCTGCTCGGCGGCGTACACCTTTTCACCGAGCGTTTGCGCGGCAACGGAAAGCGCTTCGGTTTTGGCTTCGATGGCTGCCTTGTCGTCGGCCTTCACCGCTTCTTCAGCTTCCTTCAGCGCCGCTTCGATCTTGGCTTTTTCATCGGCATTCAGTTGCTCGCCATATTCTTTCAACGATTTGTTGGTAGAGTGGATCAACGAGTCCAACTGATTGCGCGCAGTCACCAGCTCCAGCGCCTTGCGGTCGTCGTCGGCGTGGGCTTCGGCATCGTTCACCATGCGGTTGATTTCTTCCTCGCTCAAACCGGAGCTGGCCTGGATCTTGATCTTGTTTTCCTTGCCGGTCGCCTTGTCCTTTGCCGACACGTGCAGGATGCCGTTCGCGTCGATGTCGAAAGTTACTTCGATCTGCGGCATACCGCGCGGCGCGGGCGGGATGTCGGACAGGTTGAATTGTCCCAGGCTCTTGTTGCCGGAAGAAATTTCACGTTCGCCTTGCAGCACGTGGATGGTGACGGCGTTCTGGTTGTCGTCGGCGGTAGAGAACACTTGCGATGCCTTGGTCGGAATCGTGGTGTTTTTCTTGATGAGCTTGGTCATCACGCCGCCCATGGTCTCGATGCCCAGCGACAGCGGGGTGACATCCAGCAGCAACACGTCCTTCACTTCGCCTTGCAGCACGCCGCCCTGAATTGCCGCGCCTACTGCGACGGCTTCGTCCGGGTTCACGTCCTTGCGCGGTTCCTTGCCGAAAAAGGCTTTTACTTTTTCCTGCACCATGGGCATACGGGTCTGGCCGCCGACCAGAATCACGTCACCGATGTCGGATGTGCTGACACCCGCATCTTTCATGGCGATTTTGCATGGCTCAATGGTGCGCGCGATCAGGTCTTCCACCAGGCTTTCCAGCTTGGCGCGGGTGATCTTCACCGCGAGGTGTTTCGGGCCGGAGGCATCGGCGGTGATGTAGGGCAGGTTGACTTCGGTCTGTTGCGCGGAAGAGAGCTCAATCTTGGCCTTTTCTGCCGCGTCCTTCAGGCGTTGCAGCGCCAGCATGTCCTTCTTCAGGTCGATGCCGCTTTCCTTTTTGAACTCTTCCACCAAAAACTCGATCACGCGCATGTCGAAATCTTCGCCGCCGAGGAAGGTGTCGCCATTGGTGGACATCACCTCAAACTGGTGCTCGCCGTCGATTTCGGCGATGTCGATGATGGAGATGTCGAAGGTGCCGCCACCCAGGTCATATACCGCGATCTTGCGGTCACCTTCCTGCTTGTCCAGGCCGAACGCCAGCGCGGCTGCGGTCGGTTCGTTGATGATGCGCTTCACTTCCAAACCGGCGATGCGGCCGGCATCCTTGGTGGCTTGGCGTTGCGCATCGTTGAAGTAAGCCGGAACGGTAATGACCGCTTCGGTGACCGATTCGCCGAGATAGTCTTCGGCGGTCTTTTTCATTTTCATCAGCACTTGCGCGGAGACTTCCGGGGAGGAAATTTCCTTGTCGCGCACCTTGACCCATGCGTCGCCGTTCTTGGCTTTTACAATGCTGAACGGAACCATGTCGATGTCTTTCTGCACCATTTTTTCGTCGAAGCGGCGACCGATCAGGCGCTTTACGCCATACAGCGTGTTCTTCGGGTTGGTGACAGCCTGACGCTTGGCGGGCGCGCCTACCAGCACTTCGCCATCTTCCATGTAGGCGATGATGGAGGGGGTCGTGCGCGTGCCTTCCGCGTTCTCGATCACCTTGGTCTTGCCGTTTTCCATAATGGCCACACAAGAGTTCGTCGTACCCAGGTCAATGCCGATAATTTTTCCCATGATGCTTTCCTTTCAGTTGAATTGGTTTAATCCGTGAATCTGCTATCGCCTAAATGGGGCGAGTAAGTATTGGTTATTTCAAGTGATTTTTTAGACGTAAGACGTAAGTTGGAAGACGTAAGCAAGGCAACCTTTGGTTTTTAACTTACGTCTTAAGTCTTACGTCTCCGGCTATTCCTTCCCTTTCGCTACCAGCACCAGTGCCGGGCGCAACACGCGGTCGTTTAGCGCATAGCCCTTTTGCATCACGCTGACTACGGTGTTGGTGGGCTGGTCGCTTTCTATCATGCTGATCGCCTGATGTTTGTGCGGGTCCAGCTTTTCGCCGATCGGGTTGATTTCGCTGATGTTGAATTTTTCAAATACGCTGGAAAGTTGTTTCAACGTCAGTTCCATACCGCTCTTGAAGCTTTCTACCGCTGCCGTTTCTACTGCCAGGCCGGCTTCCAGGCTGTCTTTCACCGCCAGCATTTCGCCGGAGAAACGCTCTACCGCAAATTTTTGCGCTTTGCTCACGTCTTCAACAGCGCGGCGGCGGATGTTTTCGCCTTCGGCCTTGGCATACATCCAGGCATCATAATGTTCTTGCGCCTTGCGCTCGGATTCCTGAAGCATCTCTTCCAGGCTGGGCATGACTTCCGGCGCGTTTGCCGCAGTTGCCCCGGCATTTGCCGGAGTTGTTTGTGGGTTAGTTTCGTTTTGCTCCATGGTGTATCTCCGTGTTTCGACTCGCGGGTTAATTGGGGCAGTATCGGGTATTTCAAGTGCCGGAGCGGAGATTTTGTTCGGCGGGGATGCACATGACAAGCAGGGCAAATGCCGTTGCGGGGGCGAGTTCATTAAGGAAACGCGGATTAACCCCCCCGTTCGCCCTGAGCTTGTCGAAGGGATTTGTTATGGATTGATTGTTATAGATTTAATCCGATCATGGTTCGACAAGCTCACCACGAACGGATTAAATCCGCGTTTCCCTAACACGTTTCGCGCCGATCCAGCCGTGCACGGTTGGATGGGTTTGGTGCTATACCTGACTTGGGCCCGCCCGGCTTGAGCTAACTGAATCTGCCGGTGATGTAATCTTCGGTGCGTTTATCGGTGGGGTTGATAAACATGGTGTCGGTGCCGCCGAACTCGACCAGATCGCCCATGTACATGAAGGCCGTGTAGTCGGATACCCGCGCCGCCTGCTGCATGTTGTGCGTGACGATCAGTATGGTCACCTTTTCTTTTAGCTCCGAAACCAGCGCTTCAATGCTGCCGGTGGCAATGGGATCAAGCGCGGAAGTTGGCTCGTCGAACAATACGATTTCCGGGTCGATAGCCAATGCGCGGGCGATGCACAGCCGTTGCTGCTGGCCGCCGGAAAGATTGAACGCCAGGTCTTTCAGGCGATCCTTCACCTCGTTCCATAGCGCCGCGCCGCGCAAAGCTTCCTCCACCTTGCCGTCGATCTCCTGCTTGTTGCGCATCCCGCGCACGCGCAGCCCGTAGGCCACGTTCTCATAGATCGACTTGGGAAACGGGTTGGGCTTCTGGAACACCATGCTGATGCGCATACGCACTTCCATGGGGTCGACATGGCGTGAGACGATGTTGGTGTCTTCCGGGTGCAGAATAATCTCGCCCTCGTAGCGGTTGCCTGGATAAAGATCGTGCATCCGGTTGAAACAGCGCAGGAAAGTGGATTTTCCGCAGCCGGACGGGCCGATCAGCGCAGTCACCTGTTTCTCGGCGATCGGCATGTTGATGTTCTTGAGTGCCTGCACCTTGCCGTAAAAAAAGTTGAGGTTCTTCACCTCCGCCTTCAGGCTGGGTGCGGTGCGTTCCTTGATATTGGTCGTCATTGTTTCGTTGCTCCTACCATTTGATGTTTTTGCGGATGCGATAGCGCAGGTAAATGGCGAGCGCATTCATCGCCAGAGTGCCGACGATGATGACCACTCCGGTCGCTGCCGCATTGATCAGGAATGCTTCCTCGGGCCGCGATACCCAGTTGAACATCTGGATCGGCAGCACCGTGAACGGCGCTTGCAGCCAGTCGAACATCCCGGCGGGCGGGTCGCCGCTGAACGGGGCGGGCGGCAGGAAGGCGATGAAGGTCAGCGCGCCGATGGTGATGATGGGCGCGGTCTCGCCGATGGCGCGCGCCAGGCCGATGATCACGCCGGTCAGGATGCCGCCTTTGGCATAGGGGATGACGTGGTCGGAAACCACCTGCCAGCGCGTCGCACCCAGCGCATAGGCGGCCTCGCGGATCTCGCGCGGGATGGTGCGCAGCGATTCGCGCGTGGCGACGATGACGATGGGCAGGATCAGCAGCGCCAGCGTCAGCCCGGCGGACAGGATGCTCTGCCCGAGATCCAACTGATAGACAAACAGCCCCAGCGCCAGCAGGCCATACACGATGGAGGGGACGCCGGCCAGGTTGCTGACGTTGATTTCGATGATGGCGGTGAGCAGGTTCTTCGGCGCGTATTCCTCGAGATAGACGGCAGCGGCGACCCCCAGCGGGATGGCGACCACTGCCGTGACCAGCATCACCAGCGTGCTGCCGACCCAGGCGGACAGGATGCCCGCCTCTCCGGCACGACGCGATGGGAAGGAGGTAAAGAAGTCGTAGTGCAGACGTTCCATGCCATCGAGCAACAGATTGGTGAACAGCGCTATCAGCGTGATGATGCCCAGCATCATGCAGACCAGCCCGACCAGCGAGAAGACATAGTCATTGAACTTGAGGCGCCGGATCAGCGAGCGGAGTTTTTTGCTGTTTTGCGGTGTCGCCATATCAGTAGACCTCGCGGAAACGCTGGCGCGCCATGTGACCGAGAATGTTGAAGGCCAGCGTCATCAGGAACAGCACCAGGCCGACGGCGAAGATGCTCTGGTAGCCGATGGAGCCGTGCGGCAGATCGCCCAGCGCGACCTGCACGATGTAGGCGGTGATGGTGGCGGCTGATTCGCGCGGATCCCAGGTGAAATTGGGCTGTTGTCCGGCGGCGATGGCAACCACCATGGTCTCGCCGATGGCGCGCGACATGCCGAGGATGTAAGCGGCAACGATGCCGGAGATGGCGGAAGGTGTCACCACCTTTATCGCCGTCTGGAAGCGGGTCGCGCCCATGGCATACGAGCCTTCGCGCAACGACATCGGCACCGCGCGCATCGCATCCTCGGAGAGCGACGAGACATAAGGAACGATCATGATGCCGATCACGATGCCGGGGCCGAGCATGTTAAAGCCGTTCAGCTCCGGCATGACGATCTGCAGCATCGGTGTGACGATCATCAGGGCGAAATAGCCGTACACCACGGTGGGTACGCTGGCCAGCAGCTCCAGGAACGGTTTGACGATCTCGCGCACATGGTGCGGAGCGAATTCGGACAGGTAGATGGCGATGATGGTGCCGATGGGGATGGCGACCAGCAGCGCGACTGCCGAAGTGACCAGCGTCCCGGCGACCAGCGGCAGGACACCGTAATGCGCGTCCTCGAACAGCGGAGTCCAGACCGTGCTGGTGAGGAATTCGACGATGGAGACGTGGCCGAAGAAGCTCATCGACTCGTATAGCAGGATGACCACGATGGATAGCGTGATCAGCACCGCCGAAAAGGCCGCCAGGAACAGCACGGACTCGATGAGCCGTTCGCGCAGGTGGCGCCAGGGATTTTTGTGCAGGCGGTTCTTCACGGCGGTCGGTTCCGGTAGTCGGGCGGTGTTCGAAGTCCGCGAATTCTAACAAGGAAATATTACAGTTCTGTTACTAAAAAATGTATTGCTGCATAACTTGTTGAACTAGAATGAAAAAGGCGCGAACATCAAGTTCGCGCCCGGATTGAAATACTGACAGGCCGCTAGTGCTTGCCTTCGCGCGTCAGCAGGTCTTCCACGCTTACGCCCACTTCGGCGATGCCACCGAAGCCGGTGCCCAGCTTCTTGTTGTTGAAGTTTTTGAGCGCCAGTTCATAGGCCTTGGCCGGCAGATCCACATAACCGACTTCCTTGGACAGCGCGCCGGCGTGCTTCAGGTAATACTGCACGAACTCCTTGACTTCGGGCTTGTCGGCCGATTTGGCGCTGACATAGATGAAGATCGGGCGCGACAGGGGCTGGTAAGTGCCCTTGTTGGTCGTTTCCACACTGGGCATCACTGCCGGCGACTTGTCATTCACCTTGATCGGCACGGCCTTGAGCTTGCCTTTGTTCTCCATATAGTAGGCCAGACCCAGATAGCCCATGGCGTTCACGTCGCGGGACACGAACTGCACGGTCACGTTGTCGTCTTCGGTCGCCTGATAGTCGCCGCGGCTGGACTTGGCCTTACCCACGATGGCTTCGGTGAAGTAGTCGAAGGTGCCGGAATCGGAACCGGCACCGGCCAGCTTGAGCGGAGCGCTCGGGAACGAAGCGCGGATCTGGTTCCAGTTGGTCACCTTGCCCTGCGCTGCCGGATTCCACATGGTGTTGAGCTCGGCCACGGTCAGGTGGTCGACGAACTTGTTTTTCGGGTTGACGATCACGGTCAGCGCGTCGAACGCCACCGGCAGCTCGATGTACTGGATGCCGGCTGCCTTGCAGGCTTCCATTTCCTTCTGGAGAATGGGGCGGGAGGCATCGGCAATATCGGTTTCGCCACGGCAGAACTTCTTGAAACCGCCGCCGGTACCGGAGATGCCGACGGTGACCCTGACGGCACCCTTTTTGGCCTTCTGGAAGTCTTCGGCTACCGCCTCGGTGATCGGAAAGACCGTGCTGGAGCCGTCAATGCTGATGATAGGGGAAGCAGCCAGTGCAGATTGAGCCGATGCGGCGAACAGGCCGCCGACCAGTGTTGCTATACCAAGCATCTTCAGGTTGTTCGATTTGAGCATAATGGATTCTCCAAAATTTGAATTTACGGTTGAGTCACATCGGGTGACGAACTGTCATATTAGCGGTGCAATATGACAGTTTCATTACGCAACCATGACACACCATGCTCATGCTCTTCAGACTTGTCATTGCGGTGAAATATTGTCTATCTTGGGGCGAGGCCCTTGCAGGGGTACGCCGGTGACCATCAGGTAAACCTCCTCGGCGATGTCGGTGACATGATCGCCCGCGCGCTCCAGTCCTTTGGCGATGAACAGCAACTGTGTCGCATCCTTGATCGTGTCCGGGTTCTGGCGCATTTGTTCCAGCAGATGGGCGAACAATGTGCCGTACATGCGATCCAGCTCGATGTCGCTGCTCCAGGCGACGTTCGCTTCCGTGGCATCGCGCTCCCGGTAGGCGTGCATGACTTGTTGCAACATGGCGACGACACGATCACTCATCCATCTGAACTGCGCACTGATTTCTTTATCCACCTTGTTGCCCAACACCTGTGTCCGCTTGGCGGTGTTTTTTGCGTAATCGGCCATGCGTTCCAGATGGGTGGCGATGCGCCCGGCGGCGAGTATCTCGCGCAGGTCTTCCGCCATTGCCTGCTGGCGCGCCAGCACGATGGTCATGCGCAGGTTGACTTGCTGGTGCATGAGGTCGGCGTTGACATCGCTCTCCACCACTTCTCGCGCCAGTTCGCGGTCGTCGTTCAACAGCGCCTGCATGGCACGTTCGAGTTCGTCCTTGACTTGAGCGGCAAGGTGTTGAACCTCCACGCGCAACAGTTCCAGATCCTGGTCGAATATTTTCAGGGTGTGTTCTTTGCTCATGTTGATGATCCTTTTGTCTATGTGTGATTAACCTAAAAACCGCAGTTGATGATGAATGTTGTGCTTATCCAAGATGTTGCGTTGCTCTTGTAGGTGCGAATTCATTCGCACGCAAACTGTTGTTTGGGCGAACAAATTCGCCCCTACCCACCACTCAACTGTGGTTTTTAGGATTAGCCGAAGCGTCCGGTGATGTAGTCGGAGGTGCGCTCCATTTTCGGCTGGAGGAAAAGTGTATTGGTATCGGCAAACTCGACCATTTCGCCCAGGTGCATGAAAGCGGTGAAATCGGAAACGCGCGCCGCCTGCTGCATGTTGTGGGTGACGATCACGATGGTGTAGCGATTCTTCAGTTCGATCAACAGCTCCTCCACTTTGGCGGTCGCGATCGGGTCCAGTGCCGAGCAGGGTTCGTCCAGCAGCAACACCTCCGGTTCCAGCGCGATGGCGCGGGCGATGACCAGCCGTTGTTGCTGGCCGCCGGACAGGCTCAGCCCGTTGGTGTCGAGCCGGTCCTTGACCTCGTCCCACAATGCCGCGCTGCACAACGCGCGCTCCACTGTTTCGGTCAGAACTTTCTTGTCTTTCACGCCCATGATGCGCAGCCCGTAGGCGACGTTTTCAAAGATCGACTTGGGGAAGGGATTGGGCTTCTGGAACACCATGCCGACGCGGCGGCGCAACAGCGCCACCTTGACGGATTGGTGATAAATATCGTCGCCGTCAAGCGTCACACTGCCCTCGATACGGCAGTTATCCACCAGATCGTTCATGCGGTTGAAACAGCGCAGCAACGTGGATTTTCCGCAGCCGCTGGCGCCGATGAAAGCGGTGACGCTCAGTTTTGGAATCTGCACGCTCACATCCATCAGCGCTTGGGTTGCACCATAGTAGAGATTCAGGTTTTTGGTTTCCAGGCAGGTCGGCATGTCGGACGCATCGCCTGTGCTTCCCCGCAGGCGTTCCAAGGCTGCGCCCATATTCATGGCGGTTGGTTTGGTTGATGTCGTGTTCATGTTGGTCATATTCTGTCTACCTCAAGTTTCATTTGTTAATTTGAAATTACATGCCCTCAAGGCCGCGATAATTTTCCCGCAGGCGATTGCGCAACGAGACGGCGGCAAGGTTGAGCGCGACGATCACCAGCACCAGCAGGAATGCGGTGGCATAGACCAGCGGGCGCGCCGCTTCGACATTGGGGCTCTGAAAACCGACATCGTAGATATGGAAGCCAAGATGCATGAATTGGCGTTCCAGATGGAAATAGGGAAAGTGCCCGTCCAGCGGCAGGTTGGGGGCCAGTTTGACCACACCGACCAGCATCAGCGGCGCGGTCTCGCCGGCGGCACGCGCCACCGCCAGAATCAAACCGGTCATCATCGCCGGGCTGGCAATCGGCAGGACGGTGCGCCACAGGGTTTCGGCCTTGGTCGCGCCCAGCGCCAGACTGCCCGCGCGCAGGCTCTGGGGGACGCGCGCCAAGCCTTCCTCGGTCGCCACGATCACCACCGGCAATGTCAGGATGGCCAGCGTGAGCGAGGCCCACAGAATGCCCGGACTGCCGAAAGTGGGGGCGGGCAATGCCTCCCTGAAAAACAGCTCGTCGATATTGCCGCCCAGGAAGTAAACGAAGAAACCCAAACCGAACACGCCGTACACGATGGAAGGCACGCCGGCCAGATTGTTCACCGCGATGCGGATGACGCGGATCAACGGGCCGTGCCCGGCATATTCGCGCATGTAAACCGCCGCCATCACACCCAGCGGCATCACGATGATGGACATCAGGATCACCATCATCACCGTGCCGAAGATGGCCGGGAATATGCCGCCTTCGGTATTGGCTTCGCGTGGGTCTTCGGTGCCGAACGCATATAGCTTGCGGAAATAGAACCCGAGCTTGTCGCCGAGGTGCATGGCGTTGGCACGATACACTTCGGAAACTTTTGCCAGCGGCACATCCACGATTCTGCCGTCCATCACCTCGGCGCTCAGGCTGTCGCGTCCGATCTCGGCGCGCAATTTTTCCAGGCGAAGCTGGATTTCGGCGAATTTGGCATCGGCCGCCCCGCGCTGTTGTTCGATGGATTGTTTGGCGGTGTCGTCAAACTTTCCTTCCAGTTGCAGCTTGCGCCCTTTCAGGCGCAGTTGCTCCAGCGTGTAATTGACATCGCCGATATCCTGCTTCTCGGTGCGGAAAATTTCGTCGAATAACTGGCGCGCTCTGACGACGCGTTTTTCCAGTTCTGGCATGGCCGCTCCACCTTCCGCGACCACGCTGCCGTTTTCTTTGACCGCTTTGAGATGCCCGTAAAAGTTGCCCCATTCGCGCCGCTCGACGGTCAACAAATCCTTGGGGTAAGTCAATTCGGTGAGCAACGGTGCCGGATACCATCTGAAATCAAAACCGGACACATCGCGATTGCCCAGCTTGAGCAGATAGCGCGTGGTGAATTTTTCATCGCCGGGGATATTGAATCCGGACTCGACCAGACGCCGCACCGACACTTCCTCATGCTCCCTGATCTCGCCGATGAGACGGATCTTGCTGCCGTCCTTTTCGATGAATGTCGTCTCGGCCACCTGCGCCGGCCAGAAATAGGTCAGCCCGCGCGCCGCAGTCAGCCACAACACGCCGAACACCAGCACCAAGGCCACGGCAAGTCCGCCGGCCGTGCCCCACACCCAGGGTGTGCCAGATTTGAACCATTCTTTCATGATGTTTATCTCCGTTAAATGCTGCTGTATTTGTCGCGCAGGCGCTGGCGTATCAGTTCCGCCACCGTGTTCACGACAAAGGTGAAAGCGAATAACACCAGCGCCGACACAAACAGCAGGCGGAAGTGGGTGGTACCGACGGCGGCCTCCGGCATTTCCACACCGACGTTGGCGGCCAGCGTGCGGAAGCCGGTAAAGATGCTCAGGTCCATTACCGCCGTATTGCCGGTCGCCATCAGCACGATCATGGTTTCGCCCACCGCGCGTCCCATGCCGATCATCACGGCGGAGAAGATGCCGGGGCTGGCGGTGAGCAGCACGACGTTCTTGAGGGTCTGCCAGGGTGTCGCGCCCAGTGCCAGCGAACCCGTGGTGAGGTGTTTTGGCACACTGAAGATCGCATCTTCGGCAATCGAAAAGATCGTCGGTGTGACGGCGAAACCCATGGCGATGCCGACCACCAGCGAGTTGCGCTGTTCGTAGCTGATGCCCATTTCGGTGGTCAGCCAGTGCGGCATGTCGCCGCCGAAGAAATGCGCTTCGAGCGGATGCCCGGCTTGGAATGCCAGCCAGATGCCGAGCATCACCACCGGTACCAGCAGCGCGGCTTCCCATCCGGGGCGCACGCGGTTGGTCAGGCTTTCCGGCAGCCTGCTCCAGAACAGCGCCGCCAGCATGATGGCGGCTGGCGTAAAGACAAATGACAGCAGCGTGCCGGCGAGATTGTTCTCCACCAGCGGTGCCAGCCACAGTCCCGCCAGAAAACCGAGGATCACGGTGGGCAGCGCTTCCATGATCTCGATAGAAGGCTTGGCCACGCGGCGCATTCTGGGTGCCATGAAGTAGGCGCCGTAAATCGCCGCGAACAGCGCCAGCGGCGTGGCGATCAGCATGGCGTAGAAAGCCGCCTTGAGTGTGCCCAGCGTCAAGGGCGCCAGACTGAACTTGGGCTCGAAGTCATTGTTGGCCGCCGCCGATTGCCAGATGTATTCCGGTTTCTCGTAGCTTTCGTACCACACCTTTTGCCACAGCGAGGAGAACGACACTTCGGGGAACTCATTGTGTACCTTGGCGGTGTACAGTTTTCCATCCGCGCTCTGGATCACCATCCCGTTGGCGCGCGGCGTGATTTCCGCCGCTACGATCTCGCCTTTGCCGACCGGCTCACGCCACAGCAGTTTTTGCGAGGTGGCGTAATACAGCCCGACATTGCCCTGGTTGTCGCCCGCCACGAAACCCTTGCGAAAATACTCCGGTGCGATGGTGGTGATCTTGCCAGCCATCGGCTTGAAATCGCGGATATGGGTCAGGGTGTAGTTGTTCTTTGCATCCCGCACCAGAAACCACTGGCTGAGATTGCCCTTGTCCGTGCCGGCGATGAGCGAGAAACCACCGCTCAATATGTTGAGAGCGGTCATGTTTTCGCCGTCCGCCACCACTTGCTGCTTCTGGAGCAGACGCGGTGCGGCTTTGTCGGTGATGTCAAAATGCGTGACGAATTTGCCGCCGTGGCCGATGTACAACTCGCGCTGCTTGACCTCGATGATGAGATGGCTGATTTCGCCTTCCACGTTGGCGAGCGTGCTGGCGCTGCGCTCGATGTTGACCGCACCGGTGAAACTTTTTGTCGCGGTCAACCCGACCAGCAACAGCCTGCCATCGTCAGTCAAGGCGGTCAGCGTAGTGGCATCATCCTTGTTCTGAATGGCGAGGCGGCGCAGCGGGGAGCGCGTTTCGCCCAACACCACAGGCACTTCGCCGAGCGGGTATTCGATGCCCGGTTTAATGACGCGCTTGTTGTCGGCATCGAATGTCACGTCATAGGTTTGCCTGACCACCACCGCGCGGCCATCCGACAGCCCGTATGCCGCAACGTATTGGTGCGCATCGCCCGCGGCGAAGCTGGTAATGGACACGCCCTCGGGGAGCTTGATCGCGGCTTCGCCGCGCGGCGCGCCGTCGCGCAGATTGAAGAAACGCACCACGCCCTGATCGGTAAAGCGCGCGCCGATTTCGCGCTGCTCTTCGGAAGAAAGATAGACCGTGCGCCCGGTTGAACCGCCGGGAATCTCATAGGACTGCCAGTCGCTGATTTCCACCGGTTTGACCAGCGGATACGCCACGCTCGCCAGATAGAAAAAGATCAGGCTGATGGCGATGATGACGCTGATGCCGCCAAAGGTCATCACATACTTGAACAGGCTGTCCATCATCAAACGGCGGCGCATTGCCCCGGCGATTGTATGCAAATTCGAGTCGGAATTATTCATGAGAGATCAACGTCATTGGAATAGGGATGGGTATGAAATTCCGGCGCAACCTTGCGGTTGCCCCGGGTTTCATTTGCCTTATTGCACTGCTGCAACCGGATGTTGCTTCTTAAAACGCTCGATGGCCGCCACAGGCTTGCCCTGTTTGGCCGATACCTTATTGAGCGCGTAAATGACGGTTTCGCCTTTGGGGCCGGTGCCGATCTCGGTATAGGTCAGCGCCACTTCACCGTGTTTCAGGTAATCCGACATATCCTTCCATTCGACGAAGATGTAGTAGCGCCCGTTTTTGTAAACTTCGCCGTAGAACGGGCCGGCCGGCTCCAGTTTGCCGTCGTACAGCTTCTCGGCATCGGTCGGGCCGCCGCGCTTGGCATCATCCTTGTTCATGCCAAAAATGATTGTGCTGCCGCCCGGGCCTTCGCCGATGCGCGTGCGCGTCAGCGCTACTTCGTCGGTTTTGATGAATATTTCCTGCAGCTTGGCATCACCCAAAACGTAAACCCGGCCGTTTTCATGAAATGTCATGAACAGATTGAGTTCGTGTGCCAATTTTTTCTCTGCAGCAGCCGGAGCTGGGGCTCCTGTACCGGTAGTTTGTGTCGCGCAACCGCCCATCGCACCGGCCATTCCCATGGCAACGAGCAGCATAGTGATACGGAGGTGTTTGTTCTGCATTTGATTCCCCTATTTTTATACCGGGTTCCGGTCCGTTTTGGGCCGGAACCCGGTGCGTTGATGAACGTCGATACGTTTACTTCAGGATTTCAGTCAGTGCGTCCGCCGCCATCTTGGCCGGCATCGGCACAAAGCCATCCTTCACCACCACGGTTTGCCCTTGCTTGGACAGCACCATCTTGAAGAACTCGCGCTCCAGCGGCGGCAACGGCTGATTCGGTTTTTTGTTCACATAAACGTAAAGCACGCGGGCGAGCGGGTAGCTGCCGTTGAGGGCGTATTTGGCTTCCGCTTCGACGAACGGCGAGCCATCCTTCTTGGCCAATGGCACGGCGCGCACGCCGGAGGTCTTGTAGCCGATACCGGAATAGCCGATCGCGTTCAATTGCCCGGTCACGCTTTGCACCACCGATGCCGAGCCGGGTTGTTCGGCAACGTTCTTCTTCAGGTCGCCCTTGCACAGCGCATGTTCCTTGAAGTAGCCGTAAGTGCCGGATACCGAATTGCGACCGTACAGCGCGATAGCACGATTGCCCCATTCTCCGGTCATGCCGACTTGACCCCACTGGGCGACATCGTTAGCGCTGCCGCATTTGCGGGTGGAAGAGAAAATCGCATCCACTTGTTGCATGGTCATGCCTTTGATGGGATTGTCCTTGTTGACATACACCGCCAGCGCGTCGATGGCGACCGGCACGGCGGTTGGCTTGTAGCCATGCTTGCGCTCGAATGCCTCGATTTCCTTGCCGTTCATTGCGCGGCTCATCGGGCCGAAGTTGGAAGTGCCTTCGGCAATCGCGGGTGGTGCAGTTGAAGAACCGGCACCCTGAATTTGAATATTGACGTTGGGGTAGTTGCGCTTGTATTCCTCGGCCCACAAAGTCATCAAATTGTTCAGCGTATCGGATCCGATACTGGTGAAACTGCCGGAAACACCACTTGCTTTGGTGTAAGAGGGAAGTGCCGGATCCACGGCAACCGCCTCGGAGAAGGCGCTCTGGCTGATAAACGAAGCCGCGACAAAACCAAGTGCTGCAAAAATCTTTTTCTGTATCATTTTTACGATCTCCTGAAATAATTTATTAAACCAAAGTCTCGCAGCGGTGCAGCATATAAGCCCCCTTGGCGTTTATGGGTGGCTCCCCAGTGCGATTGCGGCAGATTAAGTGGCAAGTGTTAAAAATTGATTAAGGAAAAAAGACAGTTTTGTGACAAATGCGCGGATGAAAATAATTTTTTGTGCTGTATGGTTATGTGCGATTTTCTCCGGCGGAAAACTTCCGGGAAAATCTTTCCGGCAGAAATTTGCCTGTCACATTGCTGACCTACCATCATGCTTTCAACTATGGAGTCGTTCATGGAAAGTCCATACAAAGGAAAGACCGGCCTGCGCCGTTTGTGGAATGCCTTCGGTTATTCGCTGGCCGGATTTCGCGCCGCCTACAAGCATGAGGACGCGTTTCGCCAGGAAGTGCTGCTCGCTGTTGTCCTCATTCCGCTGGCTTTCTGGCTTCCGGTTGGCAGCATCGGCAAGGCGTTGATGGTCGGCAGCGTGTTGCTGGTACTTATCGTCGAGCTGCTCAATTCCGCCATCGAGGCGACCGTGGATCGCATCTCTCTGGACCGGCACGATCTCGCCAAACGCGCCAAGGACATCGGCAGTTCGGCGGTGCTGGTGAGCCTCGTCAACGTGGCGGTGGTGTGGGGATTGGTGCTGCTGAACTGAAGAGCTGTAGATGGGTTACATGTGGGAGCCCGGTTTACCGGGCGATGGCGTGTTGATGGAAGAATCGCCCGGCAAGCCTGGCTCCCACAAGGTTGATTTACGCTAAGGAAACGGCAAACCGGTTTTCCCTCGCCTTCACCAATTCTTCATGGAACTTTAATCAAATGTTCATGTGCGCATTGCACGATGCGCGGCATGAATACACCAGACCAGACTCTACGCCTCCGCCAGCCGTTGAATATCGCGCTGGTGACCGAAACCTTTTTGCCCGAAGTGAACGGTGTCAGCGTGACCATCGGGCACATGGTGCGCGGCTTGCGCCAGCGCCGGCATCGCATTTACATGATTCGCCCGCGCCAGCACAAGCAGGATGTGGCAGTGCAAGAGGAAGACTACAGCGAAACGCTGGTGACGGGTATCGCCATTCCCAGCTACCCGGAACTCAAATCGGGCATGCCCGCGAAGGGCGCGTTGCTGAAACTATGGCAACAGCAGCGTCCCGATGTGGTGCATATCGCCACCGAAGGGCCGCTCGGCTGGTCGGCACTTGCTGCGGCGCGCAAATTGAACATTCCGGTGAGCACGGACTTTCACACCAACTTCCACAATTACACGCAGCACTACGGTATCGGTTTGTTGAAAAAACCAATCGCCGCTTACCTGCGCCATTTCCACAACAAGGCGGCCTGCACGCTGGTGCCCACCGCTTCGCTGCAACAAGAGCTGGAATCGGAAGGCTACAAAAATGTGCTGGTGGTCTCGCGCGGTGTGGACACGGAGCTGTTCCATCCGGCAAAACGCGATGCGGAACTGCGCGCTTCGTGGGGAGTGGATGAGATGACGCCGGTGGTGATGCTGGTGAGCCGCATCGCCCCGGAAAAAAATCTGCATGTGGTCGTGCAGGCATTCGAGCAGATGCGCGCGGTTAATCCGCAGGCACGGCTGGTGATGGTGGGCGACGGCCCGGCACGCGCCGGACTGGAGAGGCAACATCCGCATGTGATCTTCGCCGGGATGCAGACCGGCGAAGCGCTGGCGCGGCACTATGCCTCCGGCGACATCTTCCTTTATCCCAGCCTGACCGAGACCTACGGCAACGTCACCGTCGAGGCAATGGCCAGCGGGCTGGCGACCATCGCTTACGACTACGCCGCCGCGCGCCAGCACATCCGCCACGAAGTAAACGGTTTGCTGGCGCCGTTCGGCGATACAGGGGCATTTTTTACGCAAGCGCAGGGGCTGGTCGGCGATATGGAACGCGTGCGGCGTTTGCGTCTGACCGCGCGTGCATCGGTGGAATCGCTGACCTGGGAACACATCATGGGCGAGATGGAAAAAGTGCTGTTCGACACTGCGTACACACAGGGAGAGAGCCATGTCCAACCTGAACTTTCCGCTGCAACGGATTAACGAATACGACGTGGCGCTCTGCGTGTTCTGCAACCGGCAGAGCCGCAACTTCACGGTGCGTTGCCTGTTCCGTATCATCAGCCGCCTCGGCGACGGTATGTTCTGGTTTGTGCTGATGGCCGCGTTGCTGTTGCACTATCAAAGCGGCGCATTACCGGCCGTGCTGCACATGCTCGCGGTCGGTCTGGTCGGGACTGCGCTCTACAAACTCATCAAGGGAAAGACACTGCGCCCGCGCCCGTTCAATGTGTATCCCACCATCGTCTGTGCCGGCAAGACGCTGGATCAGTTCAGCTTCCCTTCCGGCCACACCATGCATGCGGTGGCATTCAGCATCATCGCGGTATTTTATTTTCCCGCCTTGATCTGGCTGGTGCTGCCGTTCAGCGTGCTGGTCGCCCTGTCGCGCCCGATACTCGGGCTGCATTACCCCAGCGACGTGCTGGCCGGGGCGCTGCTGGGCGCGGCGATTGCGGGTATCTCTCTCGCGTTGTAGCAGTCAATCCGTCATTCCGGCGCCTTTATAGAAAAGGCAGTTCGATTTTGTCCGTTTCGCGGTAATTTGTTGTTTGCTGGATTCCGGCCTGCGCCGGAATGACGGGCATCAAGCCTTGCTGAACACATCCTGCGGCAACGGAACGCGGTGCCGCAATTGCAGCGGCGTGATGCGCTCGATGCGTTGACACGAGGCGGTGTCCGGGCATGCCGGGCTCGCATCCCACGCCGGCTCCTCGCCCAGCAGGATGCGGTCGATATGCGCCAGTCGCGCGCCGGTTTCGCTCAGGTAATAGTTGAAGCGGCGCTGCACCCCGATGTCAAACAGGCGGACGCCGCGATAACACAACTGCGGCAGGCAGCTGGCGCGCAGCAGGTTTTCCGCGCCCGCCAGCATCGCCACACCGCGCAGGGCCAAGGGCTGTGGACAGTCGAAATGCTGCGCGACATATTCCGCCAGCTCGTGCCGGTGCGCGTCCATCAGCTCGCCCGGCCTGGCGAACAGGTGGTTGCGCACATGCATGTCCATCGCCCATTCCGCTATCGCATGGGTCAGCACGCCGGCATTCGGCCACATCTTTTCATGTGCGGGAACAAAGTGGTTGTGCGCGATCACGTCCACCAGCAAATGACTGGCGAAGCCGAGCGACAGCGCGTATTCCTCGTCGCTGCGCGCACCGTCCAGAAGTTTGCGCGCCCGTTGCCACTGGTGGGTTGTGGAGAACGAACCTCCCCACGGGCGTTCGCTCAGGAGCGCGAGATCGGGCAGGCAAGCGCCCGCCAATACCAGCCTCGGAAACGACTTGATCGCGCGGCGATAACGCGGGTCGGTGAGCGGTACGGCCCACAACAGCATTTGGGCGAAGTAGACATGGGTATAAAGCCCCCAGGCATGTGCGTCTGCGCTGAGCAACAACAGCGGAATCATCCAGCGCCAATGCCCGAGCAGATTTTTCATTCTGGTAACACCGGTTGGACGTAGGGGCGATTCATGAATCGCCCCTACCGCAGCTTGCCGGATCACGCTTGGAGAAAGCGTTTCGAGGTGTTGAGAAAGTGTTTTGCATAGCGCTCGCTAAGGCGCGACATCGGCAGCAGGATCAACAAGTCGGCGGTATTGAATTCCGGATCCCATGCCGGTTCGCCGCAGATATAAGCACCAAGGCGCAGGTAGCCTTTGATCAACGGCGGGATCGGCGCGTCGAGGTATTGATTCAGCGCGTGCAACGGCAGCGGGCAACGCGGAAACACGCGGTACTCGATAGGCGCGGAATAGAGGCGGTACAACTTCCGATAAATGCTGGCGGCGACATGCCCGCCGTCCGCCATGCCGATGCTGGCGCAGCCGATCAGGTATTCGTGGCCGCTTTGCTGCATGTATTGCGCGAGGCCGCCCCAGAGCTGGGTGATGGTTGCGCCGTCACGGTAATCCTGATGTACGCAGGAGCGGCCCACTTCCACCATGCGCTCTTTAAGGTGCAGGATGCGCGTCAAGTCGAACTCGGTTTGTGAATAGTAGCCGCCGATTTTCTCTGCCTGTTCGGGAGAAAGGATGCGATAGGTACCCACCACTCTATTGCTATCGCTTTCGCGCACCAATAGATGCTCGCAGTATTCGTCAAAAATATCGCGGTCTATTTCTTCGCCTGCGCTAGGCAGATTCGCCCCCATTTCTTCGGCGAATACTTTGTAGCGCAGGCGTTGCGCCTCCAATATTTCCGTCTCGCTGTGCGCCAAAGCGGTGGTTAAACAGCGTTGGGCAATGGGTTGAGTTGAACGGTTTAGTTCCAGCATTACATCTCCTTGTTTGGTTGAAGATGCGAGCAGGTTATGGAGCTAGCGTTGCGGCACGATGACGGGAGTGTGAAGAATTAGTGAAATCACCATTCTTGTTGCCGGCTTCTTTCTAGCACGGCAGGTTGCCAGATAGGTTGAGTCCAATGCTGTTTACTTTAGAAAAAATTCCGTTCGCCCTGAACTTGTCGAAGGGCTCTGGTTGTGAAGCTGGTGGTTCGACAGGCTCACCACGAACGGTCAAGTGAACAGCATTGGGGTTGAGCCGGGAGTGGCGCTTGAGGAATGGCGGAGGTTGCCTGCCGTTTCAGCATTTGCTGCGTGGTGGCAATGTCCTGTTGCAGCCCTTGCGCAATGATTTCCTGTGCGGTGCGTGCCAGTACGCGGCGATTTCCATTGGTGGCAATCAGTGCGGGCGCGAATACCAGCAATGCGTCGAGCCGACGGCAGCGCAATATTTCCCATATCGATTGCACCAGAGTCGTGTCGCCGGTAAAAACGGCGGCGTGCTCCGGTTCCCCATCTTCATTTCGATAGTGCAGGGCAATCGGATAAAGCATTGCACCGGCATCAATCGCGGGCTGGATCAGCGCCGAGTGGAAATGCCCGAGCTGTTTGCCGTCTGTTGTCGTGCCTTCCGGAAACAACCCTATGCAAACGCCCTGTTCAAGCAGGGTGCCGACCTGCCGGTTGATCGACGCGGCATTGCGGCGCAGGTCGCGCTCGATGAAGATGGTGCCGCTGCGCTTGCATAGCCAGCCGATGAGCGGCCAGTCGCGCACTTCCGATTTGGCAATGAAACGCGACGGACAGGTTGCGTTCAGGATAAAGATGTCCAGCCATGAAATATGGTTGGCGATCAGCATGCGGCCGCCTTCGCCGCGCGTCGGCAATAGCCCCTCGGTGTAGATGCCGATGTTGAGGATGCCCAACAATTGCCTGCTCCATGCCTTCAGGATACGGTGCTGTCGGGTTGGGTTCAGATGCGGGTAGAAAACCGCCAGGAACATTCCATACAAAAGGTGCAGGGCGAGACGGATGCCCCGGAACAGACTGACGACCAGCATACCCGGCGTGCGTTCATCCATAACAGGTTTCCGCAATGGCCGGTTGCAGCGATTCGCGCCGTTCAATAAACAGGCTGTTGCCCGGTTTTTTCTTGGCCATTTTCTTTGCGAGCGTGGCGGCCTCGGCTACTTCATGGTGCGAGTGGAACGACTCTGCGCTAGCCCAGATTACGCCAATCGAGAGCGTGGGCAGCGGGTGGTGAACAATGCACCCCTGGCGGTCTTCGCTTGGGTAGCCGCCGGTAGCACGATGTTTTTCTTCAATCAATACTTGGGATGTTTGCGCAAAAGAGGCTAGGGCCTGGTTGCAGCGTTTTTCCCAATCCGCGCTTTGCATGACAAGGATAAAGTCATCGCCGCCGATATGCCCGATAAAATCGTGCTGGGGGTCGCAGGCATTGTTGAGCAGCTTGCCGGTGAACTGGATCATCTCGTCGCCCTTGCGGTAGCCATACACGTCGTTGTAGGGTTTGAAGTTATCCAGGTCGCCATAACAGACAGCGAACGATTTGCCGGATTGCAGTAGATAATCGATGTGTTCGTTGATTGGGACATTGCCGGGCAGCAGGGTCAATGGATTGGCGTAACGCGCGGTTTCGATCTGCGCGTTGGTGATTTCGCGCAACAGGTCTTGCCCGGTACCGAGCCCGAGGTAGCGGCCCTGCTCGGTAATGATAAAACCATCGGTAAAATGCTCGATTCCAGATTCACTCAAGAAGCTGCTCAATTCATGGATAGGCGTGGATTTTTCCACCAGCAATGGTTCCATGTCCTCGCAAGGTTTCTTGCCGAGCAGTTCACGGCGGAAAGGCTGCGCAAAACTGTCCACGAACTCGTACCGGTTAATCAATCCGATGGGTCGTCCATGCTTGACGACGGGGATGGCGCGCAAATCTTTATTGGCGGAAAAGCAGGCAAACACTTTTTCAATTTCGGTGTCTGGCTGAAACGGCTCCACATAACGCAACAGCGTTTCCACCGTGATATTGCGTTTGCTGCCGTAGAGTTGTTCGGCGGCGTAGTTGTTGCCGATCAGGCAGCCGACTTCGACGGGCGGGTTCAGCGGCGGGATGGGCTGGGGGCGGGCGATAAAATAGCCCTGCCCACAAGCGATGCCGATATCCCGTACCACCCTGAATTCGGCATCCGTTTCGATCCCTTCCGCAATCACCCGCGTGCCGGAGCTTAGTGCGATGCTCTGGATCGACCTTATAAATTGCTGCTTGAGCGGATCGGCATTGACGCCCTGCACAAAATGCATATCTATCTTGACAAACTCCGGCCGCAATTCGGACCATAGTCGCAAACTTGAAAATCCCTCGCCCAGATCGTCTATCGCAATCTGGAACCCCATGTTGCGATAGTGCAGCAGCGCATTGCGCATCCCCTCGAAATCGAAGGTGGGCTGGTTTTCGGTGATTTC
>CAZMWC010000002.1:0-28088 GCA_964569805.1 uncultured Gallionella sp. | reverse complement strand
TGTAAGCGCGCGCGCGATTTGGCACTGATTTGCGCGACATTTGGCACAAGCATTATGCCGCCTTACCGTTAAAAACTGATTATTCAGGCGGCGACTTTAACATATTCGCTGACGCCAGCTTTAGCGCCAGTTCCTGATCACCAGTTCCGCCGTCTTGCTCCCCTTCTTTCCACCACCCACCGTGTAGGTGATATCGACGCTTTCCATGTGCAGTCCGGCGAAGGCTTGGCGCATCTCGGGGATGTCGTTGACGCTGATAATCATCTTGCCTTTTATTGTTCTAGCCAGCTCGGCCATGCGGGTGTATTGCTCGATGCCGAAGGCCACGCCGTAACCTTCCGTGCCGTAGTACGGCGGATCGCAATAGAACAGGGTGTGGTCGCGGTCGTATTTGGCGATGCAAGCTTCCCAGCCGAGGTGCTCGATGTAGGTCTGCGATAAACGCAAATGCGCCTGACTCAAGTCTTCTTCTAGCCGCAGCAGGTTCAGGCGCGGGCCGCTGGTTGTAGCGGTACCGAAGTTCTGGTTTTCCACCTTGCCGCCGAAGGCGTTCTTTTGCAGGTAGAAGAATCGCGCTGCGCGCTGGATATCGGTAAGCGTTTCCTCCGGGGTGATCTGTAGCCACTTGTATATCTGGCGGCTGGTCAGCGCCCATTTGAACTGGCGGGTGAATTCCTCCATGTGATGTTTGACCACCCGGTACAGGTTCACCAGTTCCCCGTTGATATCGTTGATCACCTCGACCTTGGCCGGTTCCTTGAGAAAGTACAGCGCTGCCGCGCCGCAGAACGGCTCGACGTAGCAGCCATGCTCCGGGAACAACGGCAAGATATGCTTGGCCAGACGGCGCTTACCGCCGATCCACGGAATGATCGGCGAATGGGTTAAATTGTTAAAGATCGGTTGTTGACTGTTTTTCATGGAGCGCTTCCTTTCGGATTGACGCTCCAGGGCGTTCTGGTTTGAGGCTCGCGGCCTTCATCTGATTAAATGTCCCGCATCGCGGGCATTTGATCGACAGGCGGACATATTCCGCTTCTGCCAGTTTTCTGCTGCACTTACCGCATCGAACCGTTTCCATCCAGTCATCTCGCGTGGTAGCCTCGCACCGCTGTGTGCACAGCACGGTGCCTTGGCTAAACGCAGGATGGTTCTGCGGGCGGTGGCTGTTAAGGGTGTGCAGCACCTTTAACGGTCGCACCGTTTTTTTTACATTACTTAATCAGCACCCGCTCCAAGTCAGCCGGTGATGGCACCTCTTCAAACCTCACCCGCCAGCCGCAGGCGTTGAGGTCGCTGTACACCAGCTCCGAGCAGATCACGCCGCCGAGGTTGCGGGTGCTGCGCCCGAACAGGTGGTAGAGCGGGCGCAGCGCGAACAGGATGTAGTCTTTCCAGCCGTAGGTGCTTTCATCGGTGTCGAGCTTGTGATCGAGGTATTCCGCCGTCACGTCCACCGGGCATTCGACCAGGCGCACATGCTCGGGCGGGTACATGCCTGCCCACAATCGCCGACGGCGGATCAGGTTCATGTCCCAGAAGTGCTGCTCGTCGGTGAAGCCGACGTGATAGCACTCGCTGCCGGTGAACAGCTTGGTCAGCGTGGCTGATGGTCGCTTGCCGTAGATGAAGACGATTTTCACCAGATCACCGCTTCAACCGCTGCCGCGTCTGCCGCAGCTTGCACCTGCGCCTTGAATGTAGCTGCCTTACCCAACGCGGCCAGCTTGATCGCAGCGCCATCGGCAGCAACCTGCTTGAGTTGTGCGGCAGTGTGAAGCCGGAACTCTTTGACACCCGCCGCATCGGTGCATCGGTATTGCAGATTGATTCCCAGGCCGACCGCGCCGATTAGGTTGAGCTGATCTTCCAACGCGCTGTCATAGGTGTGCGGTGCGCCGAGTGCGGAACTGGTGAAGCCGCCGACGATGGCGGCCGCGCAGGCGGCATTGATCTCGACGATCCGGCTTGACCTGATGGATTCCATAACTTCTGCTTCGGTGAAATATGGCTCAGGAATACCGCCAGCGTTCAGCCATATATCTCGCTCCGCATCTTCCCTCCCGTTGGGAATAAATTCACCATCCGGACTAATTAGTCCATCGTTGTTTTTTGATATTTTGTACATTTAAATACTCCTTTAACCTATTTTCAAATAGGAATAATTTATCGGAGATGATCCGCCAGATGTTTGTCTGGCCTGCACATTCATCCCAGACAACTGTATTGCACAAGCTGAGCCGCACCCGCTTTGCAAAAGTACGGCAGTAAATGTAGGTGGATCGAACATTATTAATGCCTCACCACTATAAATAGTAGATGCACCGGGTATGGAGATAGTTACGATATATAGGCCAGTAAAATTTCCCGCAAACAAGGTGCCAAAAGTGTTGTTCGCAAAGGAGGCACTGATACCGAAACCTGACTTGAAGTTGGACGCAGAAAACGCTTGGGTGATTAAACCGGCCAGCGAGGCATACCTTGCATCGGCAAATAATCGATTAACCGCATGAGCATCAGCTGTTGCAGCGGCGACACTAAATAGTTGTGTCGCCAGTCCGGCCAGCGCGGCATAGCGCGCATCCCCCTGCGACTGCACCAGCGAGGCGATGTAAAACTTACCCGCTGATGCAATGTAAGTAGCTCCAAATATACTTGCGGCAGGAACGTCACCATTTGCCAGCGCGCCACCCACATCATTGACCAGCGAGACCACCCCGCCACCCGCGTCCAGCGTTGATGCGCCAGTATTGGTGTTGGCAATCTTAACGCGCACGGTCATGCCGTCGGCGTAGGCCGTGATCGCCGGGTTGAGCGCCACCACATAGGCGTTTGCCACGCCGGTATCCAGCGCGTAGTTGCCGGATTGTGCGTCGATCATCCGCTGGATGGCTTCGAGCAGCTGGGCATTGTTGGCGGTGCTCGGCGTGATTCCGGCGGCGGTCAGCACGGCGCGCAGCTCTTCGCCGATCTGGTGAAACCAGAACGCGCCGCCCTTGGTGGCGGGCGTTGCGGTCTGTGGATCACCGGCTGTTGGATACCCAACCGACGGCGACGCCGGGGCGGATGGTGGCGACGCCGAGGCGCCGGATGACCAGGATCGATTGTCCATGTAACAGTTCTCCTTTTACGAGTAAGCGAAAAGCGCCACGGTGTGCGCCGGTTTGTCTTGAGATATTGCACATTCCAGAAGTTGGTTTCCCCATACCGCGAACGGCATCTCGACATCGCTCTCGACCGTCCAGTCGATCACGGTGTTGAGCGGCGCGTTGACCTGCCAGGCGAAGTTCCAGTCCGCTCCGCACAGCGGCGCTTCGACGTCATCGAGCACCGACCATTCGTGGTATTCGGTGATCGTGATGGTGAAACCGAGCCGCGTGGCCAGCGCGATGAAGTAGGCGCGCGACTGGCCGCCGCGCTCGGTGATCTTGGTAACCAGCGCGGCGCGGCGCTGCTCGACGGTGAAGTCGATCCCGGCCAGTAGTGCGCAGGTGCCTGGTAACCCAGCGACGCGCTCCCAGTCGGCGAGCAGCTCGTAGGTGGTGTGCGGATCGGCTTCGTCGATGAGCTGGTCGGCGCGCGCGTCGACGCGGGCGAATTCTTCGGCGAAGGCATCGAGCAGGCGCGTGAGCAGCGCGGCAGGTTCGCGCGGCCATGCTGGCCCCTGCGGCAACAGCGCCTGCAATTGGCTCAGATAGTCGGTGCGGCTCATGCCCATGTGATCGTCCCCATCGTGGCCATCTGGCCGGTGGTGTGCGTCACGTCGGCGGCGTGACCGGTCATGGTGTAGTTGGTCTCACCGGCCGCGATGCTGATGGCCTCGCGGATGTGGCTGAGCAGGATGGTGCCGCCCGGCTCGGCCTCGCGGCGCAGTAGGTCGGTCAGCTCGGCCTGCACAGCGGCCTTGACGGCGGCGGTGTTGGGCGTGACGGCGATGGTGAAATCGAGCGGTACGGCGATGGGCGCTACCACAGTGAGCTGCGCGGTAACTGGACGGCGCGCATCGATGTAGTCTTGCACCGCCGTCACTTCGCCCGCGTCCGGGATAATGCTGGCATCGTCGTCGCGCACAAAACGCACGGTGACGGTGCCGATACCAAGCTCCTGCGGATATACCCAAGCGCGGGTGACACCCGCTACTTCAAGTGCCCAGTTGACGTAGTCGCCGGATGCGCCGCCGTGCGGGGCTTCCTTGATGCGTGCTAGCAACCTTGCGCGCAGGTCGTCGTCAGACTCGGTGTCAGAGCCTGCCGTCAGGCCGCCGCTGGCCACGGAAGCCGTACTGGTAACTCCCGCGATCGGCGTGGTTAGCGTGACCGCCACACCGGCGATCGCATTGCCAGCGGCACCAGCCTCGACGGCCGTGACGGCGGCCGTTACCGTTCCGCTGGACAGCGTAGCATCGGCATTAGTTGTGTATTCGACGCCGTCCGCGCGGATCAGAGACGTACCGGCCGGGATCAGCGTTCCGTTGGTGCCGGTGAACGTGATATTCCCGGTAGCCGTTGCTGCCGCCTTGCGCGGCTGGTCTAGCCAAAGCGTTGCAAAGCGATCCAAATATTCCACTTCGGCGGTATCCGGGATCACCTGGTCGGCCAGCCATGCCATGTGTCCGTGCAGGCCGTGCGATACGCCAGCGATCAGTCCGGCCAGAACATTGAGATTGCTGCGCCGCAGGCTGGCATCGGTACCTGGCAGGCTGGCCTCGATGTCGCCTTGGGCGCGATCAAGCAGGTTCTGCAGGGAAGGGCGTGAAAACATTATGAGGCGCTCCAGAGTTTGTCGAACTTATAGCGAGTCGTTGTGCCGTCAGGTTTAACGATGTCGATTTGTGCGCCGATGATTCCGGCAGGGTAGTTGCGAACGATCATGGTTTGTACAGTCACTGACTTGGCCACGCCATCGCGCACCATCCACTCCAGCGCTTCTTCGCAGTATTCGCGCACTTGGGTGACGGTCTCCGGCAGCAGCTTCGCGCGCTCAAGCAGCCAGAGGCGGCTACCCATCTTGTCGCCATCCACGCCGTAAGCATCCAGCCAGGTACCACGACGGTCATCACCCGAAACAGCATCATCAGGCTCCGCGCGGCGATCGGTGAACAGGCTCAACAACACGGCAGTGGTAAGCCCATCGTCTTTAGCGAGCAGCATGGACTCGATGGTGTAATCCACACCATGCTCCATGTCGATATATACAGTGCGGATATCGCTCACTGCGGGCCTCCGGTATTGCTGCCGCCGGACTGCACGCCACCGTGGACGTGAGTCTTGAGGCTGATGCCGTTTGCCGTCACATCGCCCTGCGCATGCAGGTCACCATCCAGATTGACGTTCGGCGCATTCTGGATGGTGATGTCATGCCCGCCGCCGTCCACCACGATGCCGGTGCGGGTCAGATGCACCTTGTGGCCAAGATCGTCGTACAGCGCGACCTCGCCAGCCTGCAGCCCCTTGAGACGGAAGCGCCGATCATCCATCACCACGACAATCCCGTGGTCGCGGTCGCCGCTCACGCAAGCCATCAGCCCTTCTGCGCCAGACTTTGGGACGGAGGTGAAGCCGTAGTTTTGCATGCGCTCGACACCGTCGCGCACCTCTCTGTCGAGCAGTTTGACCTGTACAAGTTGGATGCCTCCGGCATCGTTGACGGCGGACAGCACCGCGCGCGAAATCATGAGCCGCACACGGCGGCGCAGGGGCGCGATCAGCTTGTCGAAGATAGCGTTCATCAGAACATGCTCCAATCGTCGCTGGTCTTTTTGCTTGAAGCCTGTTGTTTCTCGCGAATCTTGCCCGAGAGTCCAGCCTCTTTTTTACCAATGATCAAGTCGAAGGCTTCGCGGCCGCACAGACGCAGCTCGGCGCGCGTGCCGTTCTGTTCGTCCAGGGTAAGCGCCACGGAAGCCACCAGCAGATCGGCATCCACACCCAGCCACGGCGACTTCAGGTGCACCATCGTGTTGGGACGCCACAGTTGTCCATCCGCCGAGCGCCAACCCTGCACCGTCACAGTCGCGCGGCTGCTGCGGCCGCGCCGCACGTTGCGCTCCCACGTCGCGCGATCCTTGTAGGTGGCGTGCGGGCCGTGGCTCTCGGCCAGCACGATCAGCGGGCGGTAGCGCGCAATCGAACTGTCGGAAGCCTCGGCGCGCACCTGTGAATGCGTCTCCGGCGCGTCGAAGTTGTCATCGCTGCCGCGATCCTGCCCCTTCACGATGTACTGCGAGTAGCGTTCCTTCATGCCGAATTCGCCGGATGCAGACAGGATGTTCACGCCCTCTACCAGTTCTGCTACCGGCTTGGTATCCTTGGCGCGGGTAAGCACCAGTCCACCCTTTCCGTCTGAAACCGGCAGCACTGCACGCATACGGCACGCGCGCTCAATGCACTCGAAGGCCGTCTCGCCTTCCTGAATAGAAAAGCTGGAAAACGCCTTACCCATATCAGTCTCAACCGAGACAGGAATACTGAATGGCGCGCAGACATCACGCGCGATCCTATCCAGTGTAGTGTTGACCCACTGCCCGGATTTATGGATGGCCGCGCAATCAACCAGGTCGCCAGCAGCATCCCGCCCGCTGACCTGAAAATCGTGCTGCGTGTCGGCATAGGACGGGCGGACATCGTCAACCCATCCGGTGATGACGGTCTCGCCGTCGGCCAGCACCTCGCAGCGCTCGCCGCGCTTGATTTGGCGCGGCGTATCCTGCCCCGGCCAACGCTCGGAAACCCCCAGCTCGAAGCTGCCCGCGATCTGCTCGATGCCGCGCTCGATGCGCGCCGTCTTCCAGCCGCCGTACACCATGCCGTTGATCTTGATCTCCGCGCTCATGCTGACGCCTCATTCATTAAAGTTGAATAACAGCGGCCATCGATTCGGTGTCCGCTGGCAATCGCGGACGGTCGCATCCCCGCTGCGCGGTGAACCTGCTTCCTGCTCATGCCAGCACCTCCAGCACACGCCCGCCCGGTACGAAGCCTGGATGGCGCACGCGGTTGCGCGACACGATCTCCGCATCGCGCGACGGGTCATCGTAGAGACGGTAGGCCAACACGATGGCGGGCACCGTGGCGCGTGGCGTAACTTCGACCAGTTCGGTGAGATTGGCGGCGCGCGTGCCGATATCTTTAATCAGCGCAACTCGCAGGTCGGTGAGCGCGACATAGACGCTGTCCGGTGCGGTCTCGGCCTGCGCCTGAATGGCATCAGCCAGTTGGTCGCGCACCGCGAGCGCCTCGTTTCGGCTGGCGAACGTCACCTGGCTGGCCGCGCGCGCCGATTCAACCAGCGCGGTGCGCTGCACTAGGCTGACCACGGCGGCTTGGTTGACACCCTGCTGCACGCGCGACGGCGTGGTGGCAGGCACGGTTGGAAGCGTCGCACCGAAACTTGCCAGAGAAGCTGCAGCCGGTCGCGCGATGGATGGAGAGAGCAGCCCATTGAGCGCACCGATCTGCGTGCCGAAGCGGCTGGCCAGATCGTCCGGTGCGCCGAGCAACGACTCGCCCGCCCCGAGCATGGCCGCCAGCTCAAAGGTAAATGAAGGCAGTATGCTCATATCGGGGATGTAGGACAGTATCGTGCCCCGCATGGCACCGATCGCGGCCGTCACGTTGGACAGGGCTGCGGTGCCGACAAACGCCGGAAAGCCCGAAACCTTGAAACGTTTTGCGAAGTCGCCGCGCACCGCGCCCAGCGCGGTATCCGCCGCGCCGGACACCTTCGATGGCGTATCCATGCGCACGGAAGGTGAACGATTGCTGCCAGCCTCGATGAAGGTGAGCTGATAGCTCGCCAGGCCGCCCGCGTCGATGTTTTCCGTTGGGCGGCAATCCTGCACCGCCACCAGCATGCGCCCGCGCGTCGGGTGTACCAGCTCGCCGTGGCCTGCCTGCTCGCAGGCTGCCTCCAACCTGTCGCGCCAAGCAATATAACCATCGCCCAGCACGAATGCCTCGATGGTGAACTCGCGCGCTTTGCGCCCCATGTCTTCGACGTAGGGATCGTCGCGCCCAGGGTAGCTGTGCACCACGTTGCGCCGACCGAGCGCGGCTGACGCAGAGCGGAACCGGAACTCGACACCTCTAAAACTCGCCTTCTGCCATTGTTCGCGCCAGCCCATCAGTGCGCTCCTGCCATGTAATTGCCGTTGTGGACGTTAAACCTTACGCCTGGCTGGCTGGGTTTAACGCTGGCGACGCTGGCGCGACCGTCCTGGTCGATCCTGATACGGATGTCGCCGCCCACTTCGGCGCGTTTCATTTCCCTGTTGACGGCAATGGCCTGTCTGGCTTCCTCGCTGAAAATTGCTGCGATACTGGCGGAGATAGCGCCGATGACATCGGTTTGAAATCCCTCGAATCTAGTTCCTTTTGCGAGGTGCCCGCCCAAAGCACTAACGCCTGTTCCGACCCCATATCCTGCCGCACCGGCTGCAGCGACACCAAGCCCGGCAGTACCCATCGCGCCCGCGCCCATCATGCGAATCGCAGCCAGGTCGGAGCCGCCCAATAATGCTGCACCAACCCTGAACTTGCTGGCCGCAGAAGCTCCCTTGTCCAGCGTGTCCTTGCCGATGCCCGCCGGAATGTTCAGCCCGCTCCCGGCTATTCCTTCTCCCGGCATATTGACCACGAATACAGGGGTCACACCGGCCGCCGTTTCCAGCGCCTTGCCAGCTGCCACGCCTGCGCCGACACTGCCAAACTTGCCAGCCAGCGCGCCGATCGCCTTTCCACCGTATCGCGCAGTAGCCAATATGCCAAGCGTCAGGGCTGCGCCACCGAGCAGCATATCCTTGCCGTTGAGTCCGAGTCCGCCGTTTTCCTTCTTGTCCATACCCCACTTGATAAGGTTGGCGGTCGCTTCGTTAATAGGCCCGGCAAAATCATCTGCTGCAGAGCGCAGTGCTGCCTTGAGCCGTCCAACCTGGTCGACGGAATTGTCGATCGCCTTTGGCAAGTCGCGGGAGATCGCGCCGCTCGCTCCTGATATCTGTGTGGCAAACTGGTTGACCTTGCCCAGCATGTCGCCGGAGAGCAGCACGCGCAGCCCCTTGATGGTGTCCAGGTCGGCATTGCCGAATGCCTTCTGCACAAACAGGGCACGTTGTTTCTCCGTTCCGAGTTTGTCGTATTGTTTTTTGATGTCGGCTAACACTTTAAGCGGGTCACGGCGGCTGCCGTCCTGATCGAAGAATTTAACGCCGGTGGCCGCCTGCGCGTCCTTCATATAGCGCAAATTAGTGAAGAGGCGCAAGGTGCTGTCGGCCAGCGTGGCCAGGCGCTCCGGCTGGCGCTCGATTTGCGACAGCCCCTCGATAAAGGCCAGCGTCTTGTCGAAGCCGAATCCTGCCGCTGCCGCATTCGGGCCGATGCGCGCAAAAATGCTGGATAGGTTCTGCAGCTCCGCATTTCCGAGGCGTCCGGCCACCGTCATTTTGTCCAGGATGTCGGCGGCCATTTTCGGTTTGGACAGATCGAAATCGAAAGCGGTACCGGCAACAGTCAGCGAACTGGTGAGGCTGTCTGCGCTCGCGCCGGTCACCGCCATCGCCTTGTTGGTGGCATCGATCACCGGCAGCGCTTCATTGAATCTCAGCCCAGCCTGCACGGCGTTATTGAATCCCAACTGAAGATCGTCGACCGGTTGCCCGGTATCCTTGCTCATGCGGAATAGCTCCTTACGCAGCCCAGCCACATCGGCCTCGGCCACGCCTGCGGTCTGACCGATCTGCGTCAGGCTTTTGTCCATCCGGGCGGATTGCGCGATGGTGGCTACCACGCCGACGCTCACGCCGAGCGAGGCGAGCTTGCCTTCCACCGAACCGATGACTCCCTTGAGCGCCTCGAACTCGCGCTTTACGCCGCCAGTGAAGCTGCGCACGCCGCGCTCGCCCGCCACCAGCCCGGATACGAACCGGGCCGTGTCGGCGTAAAGCTTCATCGATAGCGTTAAATCACGAGTTCCCATTGGTCGGTTTGGTCAACATTCCCACGTAGTGGTTAAATTCGATGGCTGGCAGCGCGAGAATCTCATTGCGCGACCAGCCAGTTTTAAGCGCGATCAGCAGGATGCAGTCCAGCACTCCGCGCTGATGCGCTATACGGCTTCCCCCAGCGCGTCGAGCTCCACTTGCTTGTTGCGCAGCGCGCGGTAGTCGATCGGCTTGAGTTTCTTCAGCATATTGGTGGTGAACGGCCCGGCGAATTCCTGTCCGTCGTCAGCCGTTACCTTGGCCAGCTGGCGCAGCATCATCTGTGCATTGAATATGATCGGCGTCTCGACGCCGCCGCCCTGTTTGGTGGCCTCAAGCTCCGCCTCCATCATGTCCTCGGTGTCGGACTCGCGGATCTCGAAGCCGGTATAGGTAACCCCGCCGATCACCATGCCGCGCACAAACTTTCCGGTCAGTGTCTGCATCATGCCTCCTTGCAATCGAGGCCGAAGAAGGTCGCCTTGATGCCGTCGCGCGACAGCTCAGGCGGTGGGCCGCTGAATGCCTCGGTCATCACGAAGCTCTTGCCGTTGTCGGTATCGAAGCTGATCGTGGCGTTCTTGATGCCCTGGATATCCTTGAGGCTGATGTCGGGCGTGCAGATGATGGTGCATTCCACTTGCGGCGCTTCCAGTTTTTCCTGGTAGCCCGCCACACCGGCATCGCCGACCACTGCTTCGCGGCTGACGCCGCCATACTTGAGGCTCGCGCCTTCCTTGGTGTTGTAGCGCTTGCCTGCGACGGTGATGAATGCCCGTCCGAAAATTTGTGCCATGTCGGTTTCTCCTTACAGAATGTATTGAACGGCCGCCGCGAACACGTCGAACTGGTTGACGATGTTCGGCGGCAGGATGGCGTTGACCCGGTTGGCATCGGCATCGGAGCGCACCACGATCAGGTCTTTGATGAACTGATCCAGGTCTTCCAGCAGGCCGACTTTTTCCAGCTTAATGGCCGTGCCGATGTTGACGTTGCGGATCAGCTTCGGTGTGGCGATCGCCTGTCCTGGCTGGATGCGCTCAAGCACGTCGTCGCCCGCCAGCTTGTGGCGCGGGAAGTTGGTCAGCACATCGCTGCGGAACGCGAAGCGCATGTAGTCCACCGTCCACTTGGTGTTGAGCTTGAGCAGGCTCACGTCATCCATGCCGAAGGTGTTGGTCTGGTAGGTCGTGATCACCTGGCTGATACTGGCATTGCCGCCCTGATCGAACACGATAGTGCTGATGCCGTCGTGCAGCAGGTTGTTGCGCTCGGTATCGGTGAACTTGTCAGCCTCAACAGGAGCCGCAACATCGGGCAGCGCCAGCGATCGGAACGGAACCGCCGGATCGATAGCGCCGCTGAACTCGCAGGCCGCACCGAACTGCGCCGCGACCACCCAGGGTAGAGACGGCGACTTGTAGAGGCCGCTGACCGTGCTGTGCGCGCTGTTGCGCGCGCCGCCATAGGAGGAGAGCGTGCTGTAGCTGCCGCTCTTGTGGCCGAACACGTGGCCGGCGCGCATGCTCATGCCGCCCCAGCGGGTTTGCAGCTCGCTTTCCATCAGCACCATGTTGGCGGCATCCGTCCACCCCATCAGGATGGTGTACGGCGAGAGCGTGCTCATGGCCGTGATCGCCGCAGACACATCCGGGTTGCTGGTGCCGCCCGCCATTGCGGTGATCACCAGCGTCAGCCCGGCCGGGGTGAACTCGCCCTGGTAGTAGTTGACGCGCATGTCGATGTCGTTGCCCTCGACGCCCTTGTGGCGGCTGGTGACAGTCACCGTGCCGATGTTGGCGGTCGCGGTCACCGCGCCGTCTGCATCGGCAGTGATCGCCGCCGCAACGGCGGTGGCCACCTGCGTGGCGGTCTGCGCCGAGGTGATCGCCACAGTCAGCCTGCGGAATCCGATGTACAGGTAGAGTGTGCCGCTCTCGGTCGGCGAGCCGGTGAATACCAGGCTGCCGGCAGCCATAGCACCGGCACCGTTGTCATCCAGCGCCAGCGCGTAGTACTCGGTGTAAGGGTTGACCTTGAGCGCCGCCGCGATCTGCTGCGCCAGCATCGAGCCGCGCCCGAAGTAGTTCACGCCGTCTTCCTTGCGGGTAACCTTGGTCAGCACGCCAGCGGCAACTGTGCCGGCAGAAAGGCGCTGCCCGAGAACCAGGATGCTGTGCCGCTGCTGCGGCAGGCCGCGCACGGCGCGGGTGTGGTCAACCTCGATGAACGCGCCCGGATCGCGCCAGTCCACGGGTATCGTCATGAAAGTAATGTTGTCCGGCATGTTGAGTCTCCTGTTAAATGCTGCGGTTGTTTAACGGTTATGGTTTTATGTTTTTCTCGTTCGCTCTTTCTCCCGCTTGCGGGGGAGAGTTGGAGAGGGGGTTACGGCTGCGATTCTTGCTTCTTGCTCCTGGGCAGATCGCTCAAGGTCACGTCGCCATCCTTATCGCGACGCGCCCAGTAGCTGCTGTGTGTGACGGTATCGCCGCCCTCCGGCAGAAACGTGCCGTCTTCCTTGCGCACGCGCAGCCCCTTGTTCGGTTTGGCGATGATGGGTTGTCCGAATTGCATGGTCTTCTCCTATTGAAGTTGTTGGGTGTCTTGCAGCTCCGGCTTGCTGACCGTGAAATCTTGCGGATCGTCAGCCCACTTGCCGTGTTCTGCCGCCGTTACGTGCGGCGGGATGTCGTAGTCGGCGCGCAGCGTCACGAAATCTGCCAGCGCTGTTTCGTCGATGCCCGCAGGCATATCTGCACTGGTCTCGACGCGCACCACGCCGACCGTAAGCCCCGCCTGGAACATCTTGTCGTCGTTCATGAAGTCCACGCCCGCGACGCGCCAGAGGTATCCGCCCGCCTTGCCGTTTTCGGCAAGGCCGAGCACGCCCTCCAGCATCTGATACAGGCCGATCATCTTGCCGTCACCGCGCCGCGCATCTTCGTGGCCGCGCGCATTGCGCGCCACGCAGGCCAGGCCGAACGGCACCACCAGAATGCCTGAGTCAGCCTTATAGTGATGACCGGCCACCACATAGACGGCCGGTGCATCGGCCGCCATGCGCTTGACCAGATTGTCGCCGTCAAGATCGGGCAACGTGTCCACCCTGGCCAGCTTCTGCTTGAGGGCGCTCTGCGTGACCATCAATACCAGCCCGGCTTCCATTTCGGCGAACATCAGTGCGCTCCTTCAACACGCGCCTGGAGAATGTCCAGGATGTCGGAATCGTTCTCATCGTTCACGCCCAGATACGGACGCGGCACGATCTTGCTGCGCAACCCGCGCCCCGCCTTGCCGCCGAGCTGGTGTATGGCCGCATAAATTCGGTTCGATCCCCACTCGGCAAACTTGCTGCTTGAACGGCTGGCGATGGAGCCGCTCAAATACCCGTCCTTGGTCAGCGTCTTGCCGCCGTGTAGCTGCACGCGCAGACTGGGCTTCCAGCGGTTGCCGTCCGGCCCGATCTGCAACTTGAACCGCTCGCTGGTAGAGCTTTCGCCGTAGGTGGCGATATCGCGCATCGCATCGGAAGGGTTCCGCCCCAGCGCGATCAGCGCGGTCAGCTTCGCGCGGATGCCGTTGTCTGTGATCTCGGCCCGGATGCTGATGCCGCTCATCAGTAGCCCTCCAGCGCGCCGGGCGTGAATACCCTGTCCGGCGCGGTATAGGTCACCGCAGCTATATCCTGTGCGGGCATCTGGTTGTCGTTCGCGCCGAGATTGACCGATCCTTTGCTGATCGCCTCCAGCAGCTTGACCGCATCCTTGTAGCGCTGCGTGATCTGCTCGGTGGCGATGTCGTCGTACAGCGCATAGCGCGCAAGATCGCACTCGATGCCGATCACCAGGCGCGGCACGACGGCCAGCGGCGTCGTGTAGCGCCCCATCAAGTAACCGTCGATAACGCTGTCCGCGTCCATCAGCTTCTGGTTGACCACCGCCAGCGCCGCTGCGGTCGACGCCTGTTCGTCCGCCGTGTAGCCGCTCATGCTGCCGCCCGCAGCTGCCGTTTGCAGCATCGCGGCGGACATCAGCCGCGGCATACCGCGATCGGCGCGCTGCGCGATCTCTTCGGCAGAGAAGCGATCCAGCAGGATAGTGGCGGTGGCGTAGGTCGTCATGTTTTACGTTTTTCTCGTTAGCTCTTTCTCCCGCTTGCGGGGGAGAGTTGGAGAGGGGGGTTACTTGGCCGCACTTACCTGCGCCCATGCCGCATCGCGCTCGGCGGCGGTTATCTCAAACCCCACCTGCATGACGATGGCCGCAGTGTTTGGCGCACCGTCTTTTTTCCACAGCGCCGCATCGGCCTTGTCCAGCTTGCCGATGGCTTCGGCGATGGCGGCGATTCGCGCGGCTTCGTCGGTCGGTGCCTGCCCTCCGCCCTGCGAGGCTACTTCGTCGCCAATCGCCTCGTGCAGCTTAGCGGCATCGCCATCTTCCAGTTCGATCATCGAACCAACCGGGTATTTCTTGCCGTCGCGCTTGATCGGGCTCGTTACCGTATATGTTTTCTTCATTACAACCTCACTTGGTTAGGAGCGCGGGCATCCTGCCCGCAACCCTTTGTTCGATTGGCGGGCAGGATGCCCGCGCTCCAAATTAAGCGACCGCGTCTTTGATGAGGAAGCCAGCGAGCGGGCCAGCCATCACCGGAGACACTTCGTCCGTGACCGGGTATATCCAGCTCTTCGAGTTGCGGTCGTAGTAGGGCTGCTCGACGGCGGGATAACCGCCCAAACGGTAGGTGTAGCCGTAGCTGGGCAGCCCGCGATTGGAGACCGTGCCGATCTGGGTGTAAGCGATAACCACATCTTTGCCCCACACATCGTGCATCGCATCGGCATCGTCGGCGTAGACTGCATCACCCACCACCACACGCCCGACGCTCCACAGCGCGGCAAGAATGTCCGGTGTGATGGAATCCTTGCTGGTGTACTTGGTGCGGTCCAGGATCAGCGGGTGCTCTTGCAGTTGCGCGAACACGGCGGCACCGAGCATGACCACATTCGGGCGCTTGCCGGTCTGCGTGCGGATGGCCTCGACCGCTGCTCGGATATCCTGCCCCGGCGTCGATGCGGCGTAAGAGTTCCACTGGTCTCCACCCGCCAGCGTGACCTTGTTGCTGGCGCTGTAGTTGGCGGCGTTACGGGCGATGTCGGCCTGCGCCTTTTCGAGGCGCAACGCGATGATGTCCTGTGTGCTGACCACCGCGCCTTGGCCCATGTCGATGCCGGGCACTTGTGCGGCTTCTTCCTGGTGTTCGAACGGCACCACGCCTTCCAGCGCGTGTTGTTCGAGCGCGAACGGAGCGCCGGAATGCCCGAAGTTCACCCGCTTGGTATTTGCGCCCGGCGTGCGCCCGGTGGCGTACAACTTAAAACTTTCCTTGCCGAATTCCAGCACCTTGCCACCGCGCTGCGATACCGGAACGTAGGGGAATAGGTTCATGCCGACCAGCTCGGCGTTCTTGTAGCCCCGCGCGATATTGGACAGGATCGGGTCGATGACGCGCACCTGGGCGCTGGTCATGTTGCCGACAAATCCGAGCGCGAGCGCCGCATCAGGTTCGATCCAGCCAGCATGTGCCGCCGCGCAAAGCGCCAGCACTCCGAACAACATCGCAGATAACTTCCATAATTTCGATTTCATTTTTTTGTAACTCCTATTGATAGTTAAAAATGTGTCCTGGTTATCGCACCCACGCTCTGCGTGGTAGCGGTTAGTTCGGGATCAGCACCACCTCGACAAACTGGCCCGCCGCCGTAGCCACTTCGCCCGGAGCCAAACGTGCCAAGGTCGCCCCGGCTGCCTTGGTAATCGCGCGCCCGGTCGCATCGCATTCGATCAGCGCGCCCGCAGCGATGGCCGCGCCCGTCTCGACGATTTCGGTGCCGAGAATCGTTGCCGTAAATTTCTCGCCGTTGGCTGCGGCGGATTGCGCCACGCCCTGGGCATTGACACCCGCACCGGCTACCGCGCCCGCCGGGGTGACAAAACGGTTAGATATGATCGCCGCCGTAGCGGCCATTGTTAAAGCCAACAAACTGATTCCCTGTCTCATCGTGCTCTCCTTTTTTTGATGTGGCTACTTGCTCACTGCGGCTACCGCTGCCGTGTAGGTGGTTTTGTTTTTCTCCGCATAGGCTAGTGCCTTGTTGTGTATTGCCAGGCGATCTTTATCCACGGCCATGCCGTCCGGCGCGGCGAATTCGACCGTGCTGCCAGCGTCACCATCAACACCCGCCACCTCGCCGAATTCAACCTGCTTGGGCTGTGCCAGCAGAAACGCCTTGTGCGCATCGAGCAGCGATTTTTTCGCATCGCCCTCGCCGAATTCGACCGCCTTCTCCTGGCTAGCCATAAAATCTAGCGTGGCCACGGTCACATCCTTGTGCGCGGGCAGCAGTTTTCCTTCCTTGACCAAACCTTCCGCGAAGACGGCGTGTTCGGTGTGGCGCGCATCGGTGGTGTGCTTTTTCTCGGCCTCGGCGAATGCTGCTTCCTTCGCCTTCAAAGCCGCGTTTTCTGTTTCGAGCGCAGCAAGCCGCGCCTTGTCTGCATCAGACATGGTGTCTCCTTCTGGTTGTGGTTCAACAAATGCCGCAGCGGACGCTACGGCGGGTTCGGCTTGCGCCTTATTCAATTCATCCTGAGCGCCTTGTTCCAGAGATTTCACCTGGTAACCGGGAACGGCCTTGTCGGCTTCATCCATACCGAACTTGCCGAGTATCCATTCGCGCATGCTGCGCCACAGGCTGGCGTTGTCGATATCGTCCCATTCGGAAAACTCGACCACACCCTGCTCGGCATCGGCGAACGACGGGTTGCGCAAACCTTTCACGGCAGGCGGTTGAGCACCGAGAAAGCCAACGTGGCGCAGGTAATAGACGCCGGGAACCGGGTTGCTGGGGGAATCGGGAGAATAGAACGAGGCGCTGATCTTCTTGAACGAGCCGGATGCCACCAGCTCGGCAAAGTCGGCGTTAACCTGGACAGGCTCGACATCCAGCGCGCCATCGGCGAACGCCAGCTTGCCGACCCAACCATAAGCAGGATCGTCATGCTTGGGGTGGCCGACTACCAGCGGCGCTTCATGCTTCGCCGGATCGTAGGCTACAGCAGTTGCCGCCAGATCGGATTCGGAAAACGACAAAGCCGCACCGCTCATCGCGACATGCTTGCCGGGCTTAAAAATCTGGATGGATTTGGATGGGTTCATGCCGCCATTCTGGAGATGGCGGTAGTGGAGGGCGATACTGAAGGGCTTCGGTACTACGGGTGGCTAGTTTTGGGAGCGCTTTTTTACCCTACCAGACCTCCCGGAAAAATGCAAAGGGATGCGCTACAGCAAAACCCGCACCCGAAACTTCATAAAAAAACGCCCACCGAGGCCGTTAGACCCCCGTTAAAAACCGCTGGCTGGATTTTTAGCTACGTTGGGCGCTTGTCGGGGGGAGCAAACGCCACAGGGGCGTTTTTTCGGTTTGCGGATTTTTATGGTGCGGCGTATGATTAAATCGCTTTGATCGCTGGAGGTGCTGGAAAAACGCCGTCAGCTATCTTTAGGCTCTGCCTCAGGGTCATGCGGGAGATTCCGGTTCACTGGAATGGCGTCCCGCCCGGCGGTCAAAGTTCCCCCTCCAGAATCGTCAAATACTTCCCGAACAGATTTGCCCGGTTCACGATATGGCCGCTGCGGATCGCGTTGGTGTAGTTCTCGCGCTTCAGTTTAAAGTTGGGCCTGATCGCTACCCGCGCATACTGCCCATCATCCAGCTTCCACGCATACAGGATGGCCTCGCTGCCCGGCGTGCTGTCGTATAACACGGCAGATGGTGCGAGCAGTTTCTCAGGCAGTTGTCGGATGATTTCATGCGGCAGCGATTTATGCGCCTTGCGGTCTTCGGCCAACAGATGCGATACCTCGCGCTGTTCGATCGACAGCGCAGCGCTTTGCAGCTCGACACCAAGGCCGCGCAATCCGCCCAATGACGTTTCCGTCACCGCACCGATCACGCGCCGACCTCCCAGCCCCTTACTTTGCCCTGCCTCGATGGCAGATACCCAGGCAAAGTAATCTTTCTGCATGGAAGGCATGACGGTTGTAGCCGCTCCTTTGAAGAGTACAGCTGCATCTGCCGCTCGCGCGGCCTCCACCTTATCGGCGAGCATGCGCGTTAAATTTTCGCGCCTGCCGCCCGGCGGATAGTGGAACGACGGATGCACGCCCGCCGGGATCTGCTGCACTTGGCCGGTGCGCTTGTTCGTGTACGTGACCGTCGGAACCTTGGGCGATTCGCTTACCGTCAGGCCGCGCCGCTCCAGCATGCCGCCGGTCATCTGGATCACGCGACATTTGCAGCCATAGTCCTTTATTGGCATGTGCGATTGCCAGAACGGATCGTTCACCGGCAGCACCATGCCGTCCCATGCAGAGTGCTGCAAGCGCGGGTGCTCGCTGTTATTCCCGTCGTATTGCAGGTAGGGGAAGCTCTGCTTGCTCGCCTGGATGCGCTCCCATTGGCCTTCGCTGTGGGCCGTACGCAGGTTGGTGTCGTAGATCGTCTTGAGGCGGCGCGTGCTGCCGAGCTGCACGTTCTTGACCTCGCCGGTGAGCGGGTCTTCCATGTCGGCGCGACCCCACCAGCCTTTCTGCACCAGCAGCGGTTTCAGGTTCTTGCGGAAGTCCGCTAACGTGGTGCCGTCGGCCAGCGCGCCGTCCACGGCCGCGCGGATGTCGCGCAGAATGTCGAGCTGCATGGCCTTGGCCACGGTGAACGCGGCCTGATGTTCCTGCTGCCAGACGTCGCGCCAGTCGAAGCCGATCTTGTAGCCCTTCTGGCGGAAGAAAGCGATCGCTTCTTCCGGCGGTAGGGCGGCGAACTTAATTTGCGCCATTCAGGCGGCCCCACAGGCGCGCGGCAAACTGCCCCTGGGCCAGCGCCTCGGCCAGCTTGTCTGCGTCCATGTCGCGGATCAGCTCCGGCAGCCGCGCCTGGAATTCCTCGAAGCTGGCGGCCTCGGCGGCCAGCGCGACAATAGGCGCGATCAGCGGATCGGTGACGCGTTCCCAGTCTCCGGCGAGATATTCGGCAAAGGCATCCAGTTCGTCGAGCCCGGTCTCCGCGAACTGCGCCCCCTCTCCCCCAGCCCCTCTCCCGCCAGCGGGAGAGGGTGGCGCGCCAGCGTCGGGAGAGGGTTTAATCTCCACCCACTCCCCGCCATACGCCTCGTGGATATATTTCAGCGTCGGCTTGAAGCCCATCTTGCTGATACGTTCGTCGCGCTCGGAAGTTGTGTTGCTGTCTTCTTCGTCCTCGCACTTGCGCCACACCTGCGGCAGCGCCGCACCGGGGAAATTCCACTCGGTGAGCCACTTGACCACCGTCGCGTTAAAACTCATGCACACCAGATCGGCGTCGGCCTTGACGATATCGTCGCGCACGTCACCTTGCAGATCGTCGTTACCCAGCCTGCCGGGCGTACCCTGCGTGCTGGCGGTCTGCCCGAGCGTGACGCGGGCGATGGCCTCGTTCATGCGCTCGTAGAGCGCGGTGTAGTCAACCGTTCCGCCGCGCGTGGCTTCCAGCAGCTCGGCTTCCATCCCAGCCGGGAAGATGATCGCGCTGTCGGTCTGGATCGCTTGCAGCGCCTCCAGCAATTTGTCCTGTTCGGTCTTCGGCGTGCCGCTTGGGTATTTCCCGACCGCCGTCGGCATGCCGAATTTTTCCAGGAACACCAGCCAGAATTTGACGCCGCTGCGCTTGAAGAACACCGGCCAGTAAAGCCAGTGCGCCAAGCCGAGGCCGTATGGTTCATCGTCGTGGTCGCTGCCGGTGGCAAAGTGCCAGAATTTTTTATCCGGCAATTCCTCGCCCAGCGGGTTGGCCGAAGTCTTGAGGCGCAGCGACATATCCGGCGCGAAGCCGAAGCGGCGGCGGTCGCGCACCTTGATTCCGCCACGGCTGGTATCCAGCACCACCTTGCCGTTCTCGACGGCATACAGCGCCTCACCCACTCCGTAGCCGTAGAACACGCCGTAGAGCATCTTCTCGGTGATCGAGTCGAACCGGATCGCCTTGCACTGTTCGTCGATGAACTCCGCCGCCAGCTTGTCGATGCGCTTGGTGCCGCCAGGCTTCACTTCCCAGGGCCGCGACACCACCGCGCGCACGCGCTGCTCGAAGCACGCCTTCACCTGTTCGTCGCGCATCACCTCCTGGTAGATCAGCAGATCACCGTTGCCCTTGAGCGCCAGAAGCCGGTCGGTGGACGGCAACAGCGGCAGGCCATCCACGTAGCCGCGCGTGATGTCGCGCCCGTCGCGCGTGGTGGCTATTTCGTTTTGCTCCGGCTTCTGCTCTGGTTTAGTTTCGTCAGTCATTTCACACCTCGTTTACATGTACCCGGCCATGCCACCGGATGCGGCCACGCGCTGGCCGGATGATTGGAATTCCATCGGCGCGCTGCGCGACACGGCAATCATCCACAGGATGTGCAGCGCGGACAGGCCGTCGTAGTGGTGGCTCGATGATTTTTCCGGCCAGCTATCCAGCTCGGCCAGCAGCAGCGTCAGCGCCGGGCTGAACAGGATGCGCGGGTCGAATGCGTCGGTTATATACGGCTCCAGCGATTCGATGCGCACCTCCATGTCCACTGTGGCGGTGACTCCCACCAGCGGCAGCGATACGCCCTTGGCCAGCCCGGCGTTGATGAACGTCTGGCGCATGTGTTCGTAGGCGTTGTTGTTCTCGAAGCCGATGGCCTGACAGTTGAACTCGCGCTGGAAGTCAATTAGGTCGGCTTCCAGCTTGCTCGGCACGCGGCGCTTGATGCTGGCCTCGACGATATGCAGCTTGCCCTTTTCCCGATCCCATCCGCCCGCGATCAGCGCCGACGGGTCGGACTTCTCGCCCTTCCCCATCGAAGGGTCGCAGCCGCCGAACATGATCCAGTGCGACAGGCGCGACACGAAGAACGCCACCGGCGCGAATACCTTGTCTTCGTCGCTGCGCGGGTCGCCCTGCATTTCGGTGGCAAACGCGCGGGCATTCTTGGCGCGCTGGCGCATCAGCCAGTACAGGCTGCGCACGCCCGGCCACGAAATCACAGCACCCGCGTCCATCTCGGCCTGGTGCGCCCGGTAGAACAGGTAGGAGGGCAACTGGTTTTCTTCCAGAACCTCGCCGCGCTCGTTGGCCGCTTCTTCGGCGGGCTTGTCCTGGTTGAGCATCAGCGCCTGGCATTCTTCCCACATATCCATGCGTTCGGGCAGCTCGATCAGCGCGCGGAAGTGATGCACCAGGTGGCCAATCGCGCCCTTGGCCTTGCTGAGCGGATCGTTCTTGTTGAGCACGGTACCGACGCCCAGACACTTAACCGAGCCATCAGGCGGGCCGAGGTAGTCAATAGATTTTTCCAGCCAATCCCAGCGGTTGTTACATTCGGTCGGGCTTTTAGCCTCCTTGTCGGTGATGATGTCATCCGGTAGCAGCAGCTTGGGGCGACTGGCTCCGTGGAATGTGCCGCGCACCGCTTGCTCAGCGCCGAACGCCTCGAATTTAACGCCATTCCTTGTGACAAATTCGCCCACCCTCCACAGCTTGCTCGCGCCGCACACCTCCGGAAAATCCAGCGCCAGCGCCGCGTTAACCGTCAGCTCGACTTTAACGACTTCGAGCAGCTTGGTCGGCAGCTTGGTCTCCGCTCCCAGCATGGTGACATAGTCGATGTAATACGGCAGCGGGCCTTCCCAGCCTATCTCTGCGCGGATCGCGGGCTTTTGCAGCAATGCGCGCACAGCCACCCAGCACGGGCCGATCTTGGTAAGCAGGGACGATTTGCACTCACCGCGCGGCGCAATAAACCATTCCTTTGCGCCGCCTGGCATATCCAAAATCTGCGGAAAGCGGATGAAGAAGTGCCGCTGAAACTCCGACGATGGCGGGCGGATGTGATGCGAAAAGTAGGTATATGAAAAAAACTCAAAGTCCCGATCCACCAGCACGCGCTTGCGCCGCGCGCGCCTGGCCGCTGGCGACGGATCGAGGCCGACCTGCTTGGCCTCGATCTCCGCGCGCAGCCCCTGTGTCAGCTCGGCGATTTCCTTGAGGAAATCTTTTTCGGTGGTGTTACTTGCCATAACCCTTGGCCAGCTCATCACCGAACGGCCCCAGAATCTCCGCGAACGCAGGCGCGTGCTGCGGATAATTCTCCCGCACGAATTCCGCCAGCCGCTTCGCTACGTCCGTGGCCACGGCCAGCTTGTCCGTCTCCGGCATCAGGCGGCGGCTTGCGGCCATCAGCTTGTTGTAGGCATCGGCGAGGCTGGCCAGCATTGCCACCTTGGTCGCGGGCGGCATATCTTCAGCATCCTGAATAGCTTGCACGGTGGCCTGCACCTGCTGCACCACGATGCCCAGCGTCTGGCGCACCACGTCTTCGATGCCGCCGCCCGCAATCATCTGCGCGCCGCGCGCCTTGTCCCAATCGTCGCCGAGTTCTTTGCCCGCGCGCTTCCAGTTGCGCACGGTGGCGTAGGGTACGTCATGCTTGGCTGCTGCGACCTCAAGCGATAGCTGGTCGAAAACATAAGCCGCGCGGACGGCGCGGCGGATGCCATCATCGTGGGCCATCAGCTTCTCCCGGCGAAGGTCGGCGCACGCCCGGTGTCTGGCTGCGGCCCAGCGCGATATCCAATCCGCGTGCAGTGATGCGCACTACATCAAGTTCCAGCAGGTCAACCAACCCGATCTCTGCCAGCCAAGCGCATTCGGACACGAACAAAGCCGTTCCGGTCACGTATCCGGTGCGCTCTACCTGATAGCGCAGCGCCTCACGGTTGAGCGTGTAGCCGGGCGCGAAGTACAGTGCCAGCAAGATGGCGAGACGGCGCGAGGCGGCGATCTCTTCGGCATAGGTCATTGCTTGCCTCCGTTCAGCAGGTAGTTATGCAGAGTGTCGAGCAGGTTGCTCACGCCGGTAAATTTGCCCGACAGCGCGCTGATCTCGCTGCCGATCTTGTTTATTTTTTCGTGAATGTCGGCCAGATCGTTGTGCGTGAGCGAGTTCTCGGCCTTGGTTTCTAGTGCGACGATGCGCTCGATATGGCCGTCCAGCTTTTTATCCAGATCGTCTTCCAGCTTTCCGATGCGGTCGTTCGTCACTTTGTCTTTATTGGACAGGTACACGTAGATGCCGATGCCGCCGGTCATCAGAAACGTCAGCACCTGAAATAAAAACTTCGCTAATTCGAGATCCATTGTCACGTTCCTTATCGTGTATATCGTTCGTTAAATTCCTGACACTCGATGCAAGTCTGCACACCCAGCACCGCCTTGCGCCTTGCCGCCGGTATGCGTGTGCCGCACTCGCACACCTTGGCAGAAGGCCGCACCGGCTCCGGCAACCTGCCGCTCGCCTGGCGTGCCACCCATTCCTTCAGCTCCAGCTCCTGCGCGAAGTCTTCCGGTTTCAACGCACCTCTACCTCGCTCAAGTGATCGATCAGTTCGTCGAGCCGCTTGCGGTCTTCTCCGCAGAGTTCGGCGTTGATGCGGACGTTGTCGAGGGCTTCACGGGGTGTAACCGCACCGGCCTCGAAGACTTGGTAAGCAGCTCCGCCGGTATCGCCTTGCCCATCGAGTTCGGGCAGCCAGGCGGCGTTGTACAGGCCGAGCCAAGTGGCAGTAAGCAGCACACCAGGAATGCCAGCCTGCGCCTCCGTTGGTGCGCATTGCGCGAGTTGCGAATCTTTCTCATGATTTAACCTTTCTTGCCAGTTGCGGTAATAGATACGGGACTTGTTCTGCCAAGCGATGCTGTTGGCGGCGTGCCGCTTGCCGCTGAACAGCGCGGCCATAAATACCTTGTTATCCGCGCGCTCTTTGGTCAGCGTCTGCGCGTCGCGCCGATCTGATTCGCGCGAAATGCCTTGCACATAGCCGAAGCCGATACAGGCCAACACCAGAAGCAGCAGCGCGAGAATGCGGTACGGGGCGGGTATTAAACGCATGCGATCGCGCCTCCCCAGTTTGTGTAGACCGGCTGGAACTTGAGCAGGATCACGCGCGGATAGCCACGGTTTTCTGCGAAGTTGGCCGCGCTGCGCCCGGCGTTAAACCGCTCGACGTGGCCGAACCATCGGGCGCGATCCGCGCCGCGCTGCGCCGTTAACTTTTGATCTCGGTACACCCAGCCCAGCCCGCCGTTGTAGGCGGACAGCGACATGGCCATGCGCTCGCACGCATCGGCGGCCTGCACGCGCTCCCACAGCCAGCGGTCGTAGGTGACCAGCGCGCGCAGCGCCCAGCCGGTGTTGTAGGGTTGAGCCTCGCCCATTTGGTACGCGCCGGAGATCCACGTAGCCGTTTGCGGCATAAATTGTGCGATGCCCTGCGCGCCCACCACGCTGCGCGCATCCGCGCGCCAGCGGCTCTCCTGGTGTATCTGCGCGGCGAAAGTCGCGACCGGCGCATCCAACCCCCACACCGCGCGCGCGTTGCGCGTGAGGTCGCGCTGATGGCGCTGTGCATCGCGGGGAATTTCGGCGGCCAGCGCGGCTATCGGATACAGCATCGCCAGCGCGATGCAGGCCATCACAAACGCGGCCAGCACGACATCGGCGAGGGTCAGCACGATCTCGGCGATGTGCTGCACGATCTCTTTGATGGCGTGCCAGTTTTTCATCACACCCCCAAGCTCACCGCCAGCATGGCGCAGCCGACGATGATGGCTCGACGCAGCATCGCGCACGCCTGCATGACCGGCGCGGAAAGCAACTGAGGATTGTCAGGTCGCGCATACGGGAACAGCGAGCGGTCGATCCAGTAGCCGACCACAGCAGCCATCGTGATCAGCGACAGCTTGTACAGAGAAACCAGCAATTGTTGGGGGGAAAATACATAAATCAATGTAATCAGGATGAGCGTGATCAGCAGCCAGCCGGACATACGGGGCAGTTTATTTAGCATTTTGTCTCCAGCGTGAAGGGGTTAAAAGGCAGGCAGTTCGTTCGTGCGAGTAATGGCCGATGCCCCGGTATTCGCATTCGCCGTGGTTGGCCATGCGCGCATCGGCACAGCGCGTCCATTCTGCGCAGATGCCGCAGACGCGCTCAATCTTGGTATTCTCTGTTGTGTTGGATGTGCTCATACCGCGCATTGTTTCGCGCGCGCGGGAGAGTGGCGATACTGAAAGGCTTCGGTGCAAACAAAAAGCCCCGCTGGAGGGCGGGGCTAGGCTGAAATCGTAGTTACCAGATCACTCATTAACTCGCTCTGCATCGTAGCAGTATGGCTTGAACGTGTTTTTGATCCTGTTGCATGGCCGTTCGTACCAAGCTCCATCCTTGCCGATGAATCGTATCCTCACACCGCCGCCTCCCTCACTGAAGTGCATCTCGATTACCTCACTCATAAGCAGTCTTGCGCGCGCTTTCCGCTCCTCAGTATCTGAGTCACGTACATCTTTCTTGATAAGCAGCCTCGATTCAGACTCTTCTGAGTGGATTACTTTGCAGCGAAAGCTGTGCGTCTCTGTTTTAGCCAGCGTGCATAAGTCGTCTGTTCTTGCTGCGTAAACGTTTGCTGTAAATAGTATGGCCAAAATGCAAGCAATGATTTTCATGATGCCTCCCTAGTATGAACAATTTGGATTCCCCTCTTTTTGAGCATCAACTCAGAATACTGAATTACTCCGCACAAGCAGATTTTATTACACGGTGGGAAATGCTCTTCCCAGAACGTGTCATCGTGGCGAAGCGCTTTTCCATCCATCGCGCAGCATTCCGGTTTGGCTTTGTCGAAATCAACGACATCAAGCATCAGGTAGGGAAACGTATCTATCGACTGCATGATCCGTTTGCGCTGCGCATCTGAATCCCTCTTTCTCAACCTGTAGTGCTCTTCCTCGGTCATTTTTATGCTCACGATCGCCTCCTTAAAACAGACTGACCTGCCTGTCATCTACTACCGTGCTGCCGAGTATATTCCATATCTGCCGGTCGCTCAGGTGGTAGCGCCTGGCGAGCTCGACAACCGGCACGTTGTTCGGCGGGCAGTAGAGTGTGACGATCTCGCGGTTGCGCGACTCGCGCAGGCTGCGCGCGCACTTGGCGATGTAGAGCCAGCGGCCGCCGCCCGCTTGCCCGTGCCCTTTGGCATTCCCGATATTTAATACCAGTTTGGTGAGCAGCAGGACGCCGATGCACTGAGCCAGCGGGTGATCGTCGTTAATGTTCTTGATGGCGGGCAAGCGCGCAGTAGTTCCGCCGAAGCGCTCCACCAGCTTGAGCGCTGCGGCTTCGCCGATGACCTCGATGATCTCCAACAGGTTAACCGGCGCAGCCATGTGAGCCTGTCCTGACCCTTCGGCTGCGCTCAGGACTAAAGGCCTTGTCGAAGGAGCGGGCGCGTTCATTTCTTGATTTCCTTGCCAGGAACAAATACCGCGCCTTTTGGCATCCACGTCAGGCCGCGCTGATTCAGCCAGGCCACGACCTTTTCGGCCTCGATCTTGTCCAGCACCTCCTGATCGATGACCAGATTCGCCGTGATCTTCGGTTGTGCTGGCGGCTGGCGGTAGGTCAGCCACGCGACGGCATAGCCTGCTGCGAAACCGATCGCAAACCAGTCACTGATGCTCATTTCCCGCCCCGCTGCTTGATCGTCAGCGCCGTCACCACGTCGTGCAGTTGCGTTGCGCTGGCCCACTCCAGACGCTCGATACCAGCCTGGCGTTTGAGGATGGCGGTGGCGTATTTCCACGGCAGCTTCATGTCGGCCAGCAGCGCTTCGATCTTGCCCATCAGCGGCTTCAGCTCAGGTTTAACGGTGGCTGGCTTGCCCGCGAAGCCGAGCTTCGCGCCGCAGGATTTGAGGTGATCCAGCACCTTCTTGCGCCCCGCCCAATCCAGCCCCGCCGCCGAGCGCACGCGCGCCACCGTCCACAGCATGGAGCGGTACTCGCTGGCCTCGTCCTTGTCCGCCGTGTCCATGCCGAGCTGCTCTGCGGCCATGTGGATTTTGGCAAGCTCGCTGCGGCGCGTGGCGAAGGTGGTGGGGTGTTTATTGGCCATGATTATTCCAGCGCCGGATCAACCTCAAAAAAACCGAGTCTGCCTTTCAGCGGGACGAATGGCAGCTTCTCCGGCCTCGCCAGCACGAAGCCGAACGGGCCGGTAAACCACGGCGTATCCATGTACGCCGGGCAACCTGTGCTTTGCGATACGCAATCTATAATTTCCACCGAGCCGATGATTCCGCCGCGCTTCAGCTCATCAAAGTAAGGCAGCTCAATCCTTGGGTTGATTGCCCATACGAATTCATTTGCAGCCTCGTATTCCTCGCGCTTCATGCCCTTGGATGCATGTACCAGTGTCGGGCCGCGATGCCTCGTGTACCAGGTGCGGTTTTCGACCGGCTTAAAGCTGTTGACGATCAACCATGCCCACGGCTGGCGGATGCTGAGGGCTTTCATGCTGGAGTCGCCTCCATCTGTTTCAGATTCGCTGCAAGGCGCTCAAGCCGGATACGCTGCGCGGCGGCGATCTCCAGTTCTTTCACGGCCACATCGGAGAGGATCAGGTTGTCCGTCACGACCAGCGCTTTGAGGTCTTGGCATAACAGCGCGGCGCATTGTGCCGCGATGGTGGTTTTTTCGAGGTCGGTCATGCCGCCACCTCTTGCTCGAACGGCGTAATCACAAAGTCTTCTACGCCGGTCACGACGGTGATACCTGCCACACCTTTGACGGCATCTGGTTCGTTTAGGATGGCTTCCTTGTTGATCTCTTCCTTGGTGCGCACAAAACGGCTGAGACCGAATCCCTTGAGCGCCTTGATCACGCTTTCTGCACCGCGCACGCCGACACTGGGCGGGCGCTGCCGCCATTGCACTTCACCGGTGATTAGGTTGGCGGTCTTTACCTTGCCGTCATTGGTCAGCTCGTTGCGGTGGCCCTCGCAGTAGGCTTGCACGCCTTCTTGCAGGGTGGTGAGTTGCCCGCCGAGTTCTTCTAGGCGCGGCTGGTAACGCGCGGTGACGTTTGCGATCGCATCGTTCATCTCGGCCTGTTCGCGCAGCATGTTGCGCTGCGTGTCGCCGATGTTGC
>CAZMWC010000001.1:0-31204 GCA_964569805.1 uncultured Gallionella sp. | reverse complement strand
CCTGCTCACGCCTTGCCTCGCGTATGCGGGGCTTACTTGGCTCAGGGCGAACGGATGATTTAATCCGCGTTTCCCTAGGTTGAGCGCCAGCGCCTTGGACAGGTCGCCCTCGTAGCGCCCGCGCCTCGGCGCGGGCGAGGATTGAAACATTTGTTGCCTCCGGTTGGGGTTTTTACAAGTCCATCAGTTTCTTCATTTGGTTTTCTCTCTTAATGTCGAAGCAATTAATTGTTAAGCTGCGACGATGAATATGTTTTAAGCTATCAGTGCGGCGCGCTGTACCTTCGGTGCACCGGCCTTGCGCACTTGCCACAGATCATATGCAGCCTGCTGGGCGATCCACACATCGGCGCGACCGCCGTTTTCCACCCCCATCCAACCTTCTAACCGCAAAGCCATTTCCGGGGAAATTGCGGCATGCTCATTCAGCACGCGAGACAAAGCGGCACGAGTTACGCCAAGCTGCTTTGCGGCATCGGTAACAGTCAGACCCAGCGCGGGCAATACGTCCTCTCTCAAGGTTTCGCCAGGGTGCGGGGGATTGTGCATATTGGTCATAGTGTTCTCCTAGTGATAGTCCAGATAATCGGCCAGCACGGCATTTTCGCCTTCAAAGCTGAACGTCATGCGCCAGTTGCCGTTCACCCATACCGACCAATGCCCGGTTGATAATTGATGTAGCCTCCATCCCGGCACATTCATGTCTTCGGCACTTTTTGCAAGGTCTAGCCGCACTAGCTGCCGTCTCAACTTCGACGCATGATGCGGCTGGATGCCTGCTTTGCTGCCAGTCTCAAAGAATACTTGCAGCCCTTTGTGGCGGAATGTCTTAATCATCGTTGCACTGTATAGCGTAGCGTTCCGGTTGTCAATGGTGTCCAGTAAACCTCACTCAAGGTAGCGCCCGCGCCTCGGCGCGGGCGAGGATTGAAACCAGATTATCCATCAGACCACAAGCCACTCCCAACCTCACCTTGTGCGAGCATCCGCTGCGCGGATTGCCTGCTTGGCCCACTTCAGGAGAGGAGCGGTTCGGTTCTCCCTGGGCAAGGGGGAGAACTTGCGAGGGGACATAGAGGGGGTTTTGAGCCAATTCCGCCTAATAGATTATTTGGGTTGAAACAACGCTCCCGCTCCGCGCTGTTTGGCAAAAGGAGCCCACCCGCCACATCCCGCGACACGTTACCGGCATAGCCAGCCGATTGCGGGAGTGGGTGTGAGGCGGCATTTCCCGCACCCGATGCTTCGCAGCACCGTGTCAAAGCCGCCACCTTGTGGCACACTTACGCCCGTTCCAATCATCGGCAGCCCTATCTTGCAACCCTACGAACTTTTCATCGGCCTGCGCTATACCCGAGCCAAGAAGCGCAACCATTTCATTTCGTTCATTTCGCTGATTTCCATGCTGGGTATGGCGTTGGGGGTGATGGCGCTGATCGTGGTGCTATCGGTGATGAACGGCTTTCAGAAGGAGATCCGCGCGCGGATGTTGGGCGCGTCGCCGCATTTGGAAGTGGTGGTGGACGGCGGGCGACTGAACGGCTGGCAACCTGTGCTGGATAGTGTCGCGCAGCATCCGCAAGTTTCTGCCGCTGCTCCCTATATCGCCGGTCAAGGTATGTTGTCGTTCGGGCAGAGCGTGCAGGGGGTGATGGTGCGCGGGATTGATCCGGCGCGCGAAGCGGCGATTACCGAGCTGGCGGACAAAATGAAGGTGGGTGCGCTGGGCGATTTGCGCGGTGGGGATTTTACTATCGTGATCGGCTCTGATCTGGCGCGTACATTGAATGCGCGGGTTGGCGACAAAATCATGCTGATCACCCCGCAGGGGCAAATCACGCCCGCCGGAATGGTTCCGCGCCTCAAGCAATTTCGTGTGGCGGGTATTTTTGAGATTGGCATGGCTCCCTATGACAACAGCCTCGCGCTGATCCATCTGGACGATGCGCAAAAGCTGTTTCAGTTCGGCGATGCCGTCACCGGTATCAGTGCAAAATTGCGCGACATCGATCTCGCGCCGCGCGTGGCGCGTGAGCTGCAACGCCAGCTGCCGCCGGATATGTACGCCAACGACTGGACGCACCAGAACAGCAACTATTTCCGCGCGGTGCAGATGGAAAAGAAGATGATGTTTATCATCCTGTCGCTGATCGTCGCGGTGGCCGCGTTCAATATCGTCTCCACGCTGGTGATGGCGGTGACGGACAAGCAGGCCGACATCGCCATCCTGCGTACCCTCGGCGCTTCGCCGCGCAGCATCATGAAAATCTTCATTGTGCAGGGCGTGGTGATCGGGCTGATCGGCACGTTGCTAGGCGCGATCAGCGGCATTGTGCTGGCGCTCAATCTGGATGTGGTGATACCGTTCATCGAGCATTTGTTCGGTGTGCAGTTCCTCGCCAAAGACGTGTATTACATCAGCGATCTGCCGTCCGATTTGCGCTATCCCGAGGTCATGCTGGTGGCCGGGCTATCTTTCCTGATCAGCTTGCTGGCCACGTTGTATCCGAGCTACCGCGCATCGAAGACACAACCTGCGGAGGCATTGCGCTATGAGTAAACAGAGGACAGAAGACAGAGGGCAGAAGACAGATGCCGTGATTTCCTGCCGCGATTTGAGCAAGACTTTCACCATCGGCAAGGAGGATGTGCCGGTGCTCAAGGGGGTGAATCTCAACGTGCAGCGCGGTGAGCGCATCGCTATCGTCGGCGCGTCTGGTTCGGGCAAGAGCACGTTGCTGCATCTGCTGGGCGGACTGGATAACGCGAACAGCGGCAGTGTGCAGATACTCGGGCAGGACGTGCAGCAGATGAATGAAACGCAGCGCGGTGAGTTGCGCAATCGTTCACTGGGTTTCGTGTACCAGTTTCATCATCTGTTGCCGGAATTCACCGCGCTGGAAAACGTCGCCATGCCATTGATGATTCGCGGTATGAAGCGTGCGGAAACAGAGCCGCGCGCCGCCGCGATGCTGGAGCAGGTGGGGTTGGCGCACCGCCTGCGGCATCACCCGTCGGAGCTGTCCGGCGGCGAACGCCAGCGCGTTGCCGTGGCGCGTGCGCTGGTGACGGAACCGGCCTGTGTGCTGGCTGATGAGCCCACCGGCAACCTTGATCGCAGCAGCGCGCAAGCCTTGTTCGAACTGATGCAGCAGCTCAATGAGAAACTTCATACCAGCTTCATCGTCGTTACGCACGATATCGAACTGGCCGGTCGAATGGAACGTAGCTTGCGATTGGTGGATGGGGTATTGCAGTAAGGGTTTCACCCCCGTTCAGACATCGATGTAATCCACCAACTGACCACTGGCAGATCGCAACCGCGCGCAGAGCAGGCGCGCAATGAGGCTGAGCAGCCGTACTCCGAGCACCGGTTTATCATCAATGCACTGGCGAAAGCTTTCACGGCTCATCAGTAAGAATGTGGCCTCCGTCTCCGCAATGATGCTTGCGGAGTAGGGGAAGTTATCAATGACTGATATTTCTCCAAAAATTCTGCCCGGCGGAATGATGGTGAGCAATTTGATTTCGTTGTCCCGGTCTTCCTTGTACACGCAGACGCGCCCTTCAATCAGCACGCACAGATAGCTGTTGCGCTCCCCTTCACGAAAAATAGTTGTATCCCCGTGTACACGATAAGCCTTCATATGCCTTGCAAGAAATGCGATATCGGGCTGTGAAAATTCTTCGAAGCCTTTAGCCTCCATCAGCATAGTGCGTATAGTGTCTTGAAAGGCAGGTCCGTCGCCGAGTAATTCCATCTCGCTCGGCAACGGCACAGATGCAAGTCGCTTATTTTCCATTCGTCATATCCTTGGTTGTTGCTTGATGTTCAACCATACAGAGAAGCTCACATTGTGTTGTTTTTACAAAACCTGCACAAGCAAAAGCACACCTCCGAGCGCATTTGAAAGTGGTGGCCAAACATATCCACCGTTTACTTTGAGCCAAGCAAGTCCCGCATATGCGAGACAAGGCGCGAAAAAACAGAATGCACCCAATATCCAACCCCCTCCCAGCCTCCCCTTGTCAGGGGAGGAGCGGCTTTCGCTCTCCCCCTGACAAGGGGGAGAGCTTGCGAGGGGGCATGGAGGGGGTTTGAGCCGTTCATGGTTCGACAAGCTCACCACGAACGGGGGGCTTTCATCACTTTCAAATGCACCCACATCTTCCTGTTTCACAGGCGCGGCACAGCCTACCCGGCTCTCCGCCGCCTGCTGTTCCATTTCCACAGTACGGACAAGCGCCATGCCACACGCACGGCAAAATATCCCACGATTGCCAGGCTCAAGGCGAGCAGCGGCAAGCCGATCAGGAACGGTTTGCCCAGCATCACCAGCCAGCCCCACAATTCGCCCGGCCAGTCGTGCCAGTGCATTTCTGGAAATTGCAAACTGGTTTCGGCAACGCCATGCTGCACACCGCTCACCCAGGCGCCGAGTTCATAAGCCAGCACATACAGCGGCAAAATGGTGAACGGGTTGGTATAAAGCGTGGTGAATACCGCCACCGGCAAATTGACGCGCAGCAGCACTGCAAATAGCGCGGCGAAAATCATCTGCAGCGGTCCGGGAATCAGGCCGCAGAACAACCCAACCGCCACTCCGCCCGCCACCGAGCGGCGATGCAAATGCCACAGATTGGGGTGATGCAACCAGCCACCCAACGGTTGGAGCCAGCGGTGGCTCTTTACCGTTTCATGATCCGGCAGAAGCTTTTTGAAGAATTTGCGCATGGTCACATTCTAGCCTTACTGTGGGGTAATCTACGCGTATGGTTATTTTCACTATTTTTTTCGCCCTCGGCGTATGGTGGCTGCAACAGCAAGCCTCACTGCCGGATTTCGTCTGGGCATGGCTGCTGTTTATTTTTCCCCTCATCATTTTTCCCCTGCGCTTCCGCCGGCGCAACCGGGTTACCCGTTCCATCCACAGCCTGCTTCTCGCCATTTTCGCTTGCGGCCTCGGTTTTTATCATGCTGCGTGGCAAGCCGAACAACGCCTCGCCATCAGTCTGCCGTATGAATGGCAAGGGCGCGACATCGAAGTGATCGGCGTAGTTGCAGAGTTGCCGCGCAACCACGAACGCGGCTTGCGTTTCAGCTTTGATGTCGAAGAAACGCTCACCCCGCAAGCCAGTGTGCCAAGGCACATTTACCTCAGCACCTATTTCGACAGTCAAGCCATCCCGCTGGCGCTGCATGCCGGCGAGCGCTGGCAGCTCACGCTACGCCTCAAGCAGCCGCATGGCAGCAGCAATCCGTATGGTTTCGATTTCGAGGCATGGGCGCTGGAAAACAATGTGCGTGCCGTCGGCTATGTGCATAACAAGGGCAATAACCAGCGCATCAGTGCGCTGGCCGACGGCATCCACTATCGCATCGAATCCTGGCGTGAAGCGGTACGCGACAAGTTCAATGCCACTCTCGGTAACGCACCATACTCCGGGGTATTGAGCGCGCTGGCAATCGGCGATCAAAGCGGCATTCCTGCGGCGCAATGGCAAGTATTCACGCGCACCGGGATCAATCACCTGATCAGTATTTCCGGCCTGCACATCACCATGCTGTCGGGTATGGGCTTCGCCCTCGCCTATTGGTTGTGGCGACGCAGCACACGGCTTACTTTGTGGTTGCCCGCACGCAAGGCTGCCGCATTGGTCGCATTGCTGGTAGCCCTCGGTTACGCGCTATTGTCCGGCTTCGCCGTGCCAGCACAGCGCACGGTTTACATGGTCGGCGCAGTCGCTGCGGCTTTGTGGTTGAACCGCAATTTTTCGCCCGGACAAATTCTCAGCATCGCGCTGCTCGGTGTGCTGATCCCCGATCCGTGGGCGGTGCTGTCGGCAGGCTTCTGGCTATCATTCGGCGCGGTGGCAATCATTCTGTATGTAACTGCGTACCGCCTGGGAAAATCGCATTGGCTGAATGAATATGCCACTGTGCAGTGGGCGATGAGCATCGGCCTGATTCCCATGTTGATCGGGCTATTCCAGCAGGCATCGCTGGTTTCGCCCATCGCCAATGCCTTTGCCATTCCGCTGGTGAGCCTGATCGTCGTGCCGCTCGCTTTGCTCGGCGCAGCGCTGCCGCTGGATGTGCCGCTGTGGTTGGCGCATATCGCGATGGAATGGACAATGGTGCCACTGGAATGGCTGAATGCGTTGCCGCAAGCGGTATGGATCCAACATGCGCCGCCCGCGTGGAGCGTCGTGGCCGGTATGTTGGGCGTATTGTGGATACTGCTGCCGCGCGGTTTTCCGGCACGCTGGATGGGGGTTTTGTTGCTGCTGCCGATGTTTTTGAATGCACCGGAAACGCCCGCACAAGGCACATTAAAATTGGTCATCTTCGATGTCGGGCAAGGCTTGTCCGTCGCCGCACAAACCCAACATCACGCGCTGCTTTACGACACCGGCCCGGATTTCAGCGGTGATGCCGACAGCGGCAACCGTATTCTTGTTCCCGCGTTACGCGCTTTGGGCATCGCCAAACTGGATGGTTTGATTCTCACCCACAATGACCTTGATCACACCGGCGGCGCAGCTTCCGTCATGCAGGCCATACCTGTCGGCTGGCTCTCATCTTCCTTGCCCGATGATCAGCCTCTTTTAAAGCTGGCGAAACAGACGCAACGCTGCATGGACGGCCAACAATGGAACTGGGATGGCATCAATTTTGAAATGCTGCATCCCGATGCCGCCAGTTATGCCGATGACAAAATTTCCAACAATAACCGTGGCTGCGTGCTGCGCATCAGCGCAGGGAACCAACACATCCTGCTCGCGGCAGACATCGAAAAAAACTCCGAGGCGCGATTACTCAAGGAGCACATGGACAAACTGCCCACCACTCTGCTGGCCGTGCCGCATCACGGCAGCAAGACCTCGTCCACCATTGAATTTGTTATCGCCACACTGCCGGATTATGCGGTATTTACAGTCGGCTACCGCAACAGCTTTGGACACCCCAGAGAGGATGTGCTGCAACGCTATGCGGATAGCGGCGCGGAGTTGTTGCGCTCGGATGAAGATGGCGCGATTCTGGTCGAAGTGAACGCACAAGGTTTGCAGGTGGAACGCTATCGCAAAACGCATCGCCGCTACTGGACGCATCAGATGCAGAAATAATCCACCTTGAGGGAATCCACCCCAGCAAAAAACCGGTATTTTCAAAAAAATCAGCCATTATTCAAAATCCGAAGTATTCTAGCCCCCTGAAGTCTGTTCTCTGTTCTTTGGTGCTCTAACATGCGTTTTAAATGTCGGAGCAATCGTGCGGTTTATCTTTATGGAGGGTAATCATGTCAGGTGGTCTGGGATTTGCGTTGTTAAGTGCCATTGCGGCACTCTTGTACGGTGCGGCTTCAATCAAATGGATTCTGGGTAAATCAACCGGCAGTGCGCGGATGCAAGAAATTGCCGCCGCCGTACAAGAAGGCGCTTCTGCCTATCTGAACCGGCAATACACCACCATCGCCATGGTTGGCGGGGCGTTGTTTATCGTCATTTTCGTTGCGCTGGGCTGGCAAACTGCCATCGGTTTCGCGATAGGCGCGATCCTCTCGGGCGCAGCCGGTTTCATCGGTATGCACGTATCGGTACGCGCCAATGTACGCACCGCCGAGGCTGCCAAAGAAAGCCTGAACGCGGCACTGAACGTCTCCTTCAAGGGCGGCGCGATCACCGGCATGTTGGTAGTGGGTTTGGGGCTGCTGGGCGTGGCAGGCTATTACGCCATGCTGGTAGGCACCGGCGCAACGCCCGCCGAAGCGACCCATGCACTGATAGGCTTCGGCTTCGGCGGTTCGCTGATTTCCATCTTCGCGCGTCTCGGCGGCGGCATTTTCACCAAGGGCGCGGATGTCGGCGCCGACCTCGTCGGTAAAGTCGAAGCGGGCATTCCCGAAGATGATCCGCGCAACCCTGCGGTGATTGCCGACAACGTCGGCGACAATGTCGGCGACTGCGCCGGCATGGCGGCCGACTTGTTCGAAACTTACGCCGTCACCATCATCGCCACCATGTTGCTGGGCGGTTTGCTGATCACCGGCTCACCCGAGGCGGTGATCTACCCGCTGGTGCTGGGCGGCTTCTCCATCTTTGCTTCCATCATCGGCACTTACTTCGTCAAGGCGCGCGATGGCGGCAAGATCATGAACGCGCTGTACCGCGGTCTGGCGGTCTCTGCCGTGCTGGCACTGGTCGCGTTCTACCCGATCACCACCATGATGCTGGGCGAAGGCGTGATGATAGGCGGCGAGATGGTTTCGTCGATGAATATTTACCTTGCCACCCTGATCGGCCTGATTTTAACCGCCGCCATGGTGTGGATCACCGAGTATTACACCGCGACCGAATTCGCCCCGGTGCGCCATATCGCCGAGGCTTCGACCACCGGTCACGGCACCAACATCATTGCCGGGCTGGGCGTTTCGATGAAAGCAACCGCCGCACCCGTGCTCGTCGTCTGCATGTCAATCTGGGCAGCTTACGAACTGGCCGGGTTATACGGCATCGCCATCGCCGCGACCTCGATGCTGTCGATGGCTGGCATCATCGTGGCGCTGGATGCTTACGGCCCGATCACCGATAACGCCGGCGGCATCGCGCAAATGGCCGGCTTGCCGGAAGATGTGCGCGTCATCACCGATGCGCTGGATGCGGTAGGCAACACCACCAAGGCGGTCACCAAAGGCTATGCCATCGGCTCCGCCGGGTTGGCGGCTTTAGTTCTCTTCGCCGACTACACCCACGCGCTGGACGCCAAGCTGGGCGTGGTCACCTCCTTCGACCTGTCGAACCACATGGTCATCATCGGCCTGTTCATCGGCGGCATGGTGCCTTACCTGTTCGCCGCGATGGGCATGGAAGCGGTCGGCCGCGCCGCCGGTTCGGTGGTGGTGGAAGTGCGCCGCCAGTTCAAGGAAATTCCCGGCATCATGGAAGGCACCGGCAAACCGGAATACGGTACCTGCGTGGATATGCTGACCAAGGCCGCGATCAAGGAAATGATCGTTCCTTCCCTGCTGCCCGTGGCCGTGCCTGTAGTCGTCGGCCTGACCCTGGGCGCGCAAGCTCTCGGCGGCGTGCTGGTGGGCACCATCATCACCGGTATTTTCGTGGCGATTTCGATGACCACCGGCGGTGGCGCGTGGGATAACGCCAAGAAATATATCGAGGAAGGCAACTTCGGTGGCAAGGGTTCGGAAGCTCACAAAGCCGCCGTGACGGGCGATACGGTGGGTGATCCTTACAAGGATACCGCGGGCCCTGCGGTGAACCCGCTGATCAAAATCATCAATATTGTTGCACTGATGATCGTGCCGCTTTTGTAACGAAAAACGGGCGTGTCCAAAACACGCCCGTCCTTACCGCACTTCAAGAGGAAGCTGCGCATTGTACGTATAATCACCGGGAGGTTGCCCTCTAAAGGCCGTTCGTGTGTCGTTGTGCGACCGAACCTATTTTTATCCCCGTTTATCCGGCTTTGATTTGGTATCATGCACGGCAGTTCTGTCGGCGTAGCAGCATTACCAATAACATGGAAAATAATATCCCATTGAAAATAGAGACTCTTTCCAACAGGGAAGAAGAAGAGCACAGTATCGTTTCGGCGGTAGAGATCGAATTCATACTGAACAACATTGCCGAAAACGGTGCCCGCACCGCACTTTATTACGGCGATGCCAGCTACTTCATCCTGACCACGATAATGGGCGTTGATTACTCCGGTTTTTGGCTGGAGCAAAGCCCGAACAGCATGAACAACAGGCGCATCATCGAGAGCGATGACTTGTTTCTGGTCAGCTCCCATTTGGGTGTCAAGGTTCAATTTGCCGCCGCCAAAGCTTACAGCGTCGAATACGAAGGCTACCCAGCCTTTTATTTGTTCATGCCAAAAAAAATCTATCGCCTGCAACGCAGGGAATCTTTCAGGCTCAACCCGCTTCCTTCCGAACCTTTGCGCTGCGTCATCCCGCCACCAACAGACAAGACGAAGACGGACAAGACGAAGACGGACAAGCCCAAAGAACAGCATCAGCGTCCAATAACCATCATGGACATCAGTGCTGGTGGCATAAAACTAACCTGCGCAGAGGGCGATGTCGAACTTGAGGTGGATCAGTCCTACGAAAATTGCCGCATTGACTTGCCTGATGTGGGCACGATTACCGTCACGGTAACAGTAAAGAATTTGACTACTCTAACCACGAAATCCAAGCAGACGATTGTGCGGGCGGGTTGTAAATTCACCCATATTGATGGCGCTTCCGGCATTCTGCTGCAACGCTATGTAAACAACATGCAACGCGCGGCAATAACCAAGTCCGAGTAACTGTCAGCGCGAAAACCGGGGCAGAATAAAACCGGGACAGAACATTGGTCGAAGCGCGTGTAATACAGGCGGGAATTACACCTGCATGTTCATGATGTCGTTATAAGACTGCACGACCTTGTTGCGCACCTGAACAGCGGTCTGGAAATTAATGCTGGCTTTTTGCATGGCGATCATGGTGTCGCTCAAGCTGACCTTGTCATCACCCAACACGAAGGCTTTTTGCATTTCCTCCGATTTGGCCTGCGATTGCGACACGCCATCCAGCGCTGATTTCAGCACTGCGGAAAAATCTACCGCACCAGCCTGCGTGGCCTGATTTGGTTCACGCGACCCCGCCGCTGCCGCCGCAGCGCGCATTTGCGCCAATAAACTATCTACTGCCGGGGTATTCACTTCGTCACTCTCCTCATTTCAGGCCTCATTTCAGGCCATGGCCTTTTTCAGGTGATGGCACGATACTCAACTAATTGCGATATTTATGGTCAGAACAGGCGTGGCTTTATGCCTTTATTCAGCCGTTAAAAAGGCACTCTGCTGCTGGTAATATGCCCAAGCGCATAACTGGCTTTAAAGTATGGCTATAACTCATTATGGATGCACAAAAAAATAGCACGATGAACCAATTTGCCCAACTCGGTTTCCAGCAGAAAATCTCGCTGGCGGTTATTGTTGCGGCTACATTCGCGCTCGTCGCCGGAATGTGGATGTGGAGTCAGATGCCCGATTATCGCGTGTTGTATAGCAATTTGTCTGATCGCGACGGTGGTGCCATCATCGAATCGTTGCAGCAAATGAACATCCCCTACAAGTTTGCCGAAGGCGGCGGGGCATTGCTGGTCTCTTCCGCGTATGTCCATGAAGCCCGTCTGAAACTGGCATCTCAAGGCCTGCCAAAAGGCGGAAATATTGGCTTCGAGTTGATGGAGAACCAAAAATTCGGCATTACCCAATTTGCCGAGCAGGTCAACTACCAGCGTGCACTGGAGGGTGAGCTGGCACGTTCCGTGCAGACCATCGGCTCGGTGGCTGCAGCACGCGTTCACCTGGCTATCCCCAAGCCCAGCGTATTTGTCAAAGGACAGCAAAAACCCAGCGCCTCAGTGGTGTTGTCCCTGCAAGGCGGACGACTGCTCGATTCCGCGCAGGTCAGCGCGATCATCCATCTGATTTCCAGCAGTGTGCCGGAAATGTCGGCCAAGAATGTAACCGTGGTTGACCAGAACGGCACGCTATTGAGCGCCAGCCACGAGGGCGCGGGTAGCGATGGTCTGGATGCCAGCCAGCTCAAATACGTGCAGCAGATCGAACAGAGCTATGTCAGGCGCATCGAGGCGTTGTTGACACCATTACTCGGCGCAAATAATGTGCATGCACAGGTTTCTGCCGACATTGATTTCTCACGCACGGAGCAGACTTCCGAGAGTTATAAACCAAACCAGCCCCCCAATGAAAGCGTGGTGCGCAGCCAGCAAAGCACCGAGGCGATGAGCGGTTCGGGATTGGGTGCGGGCGGCATTCCCGGCGCGCTATCCAATCAGCCCCCCGTTCCAGCCACAGCTCCAATCGTTGCTGCTGCAGGCACGCAGGGAGTAACGACCGGTGGCGCGACTGCCGCGAACAATGCTGGCGCATCCAACGTGCAAAAAGAATCTACCGTCAACTACGAGGTTGATCGCACCATACGTCACACCGTGCTGCCGGTTGGCTCAATCAAACGCCTGTCGGTTGCAGTGGTGGTCAACGGCAACCGCAAGGTGACCGACGCAAAAGGCAAAACCAGCAGCAAGCCCTTGAGCGATGCTGACAAGGAACAGATCAACAATCTGGTCAGAGACGCGATGGGCTTTGAACAGGGTCGCGGCGACAGCCTGAACGTGCAGGTCGCGCCATTTAGCGAGCATAAGGAAGTTGTCGAAGAATTGCCGGTTTGGAAACAGCCCGGCACAATCGAGCTCGGCAAGGATCTGCTTAAATACGCGCTGATTGCCGCCGTCGTATTCTTTGTCGTGTTCCGTATCATCAAGCCTGCCTTTGACACCTTGAGCACTGCCATGCAAAACAACACGGGCGGATTTACGGCCGCGCAGGAGAGCGCGCATATTGCTGAAGCAACTTACACGCCTTCCACGCCATCGTACGAACAAAGCTTGCAGACAGCGCGCCAAATTGCCCAACAAGAGCCTAAAATTGTCGCCAGCGTCGTTAAGGAATGGGTAAACAATGGTTGACGGGGTTGAAAAAAGCGCGATCTTTCTGATGACGCTCGGCGAAAACGAGGCGGCTGAAGTGTTGAAGTATCTCGAGCCCAAAGAAGTGCAAAAGATCAGCGCGGCAATGATGACACTGAAAAATCTCAGCCGTGATGAGATTGCGCAGGTGTTTCACGATTTCATCGTTTCCGCATCAAGCAAAACCACCATCGGGATGGATTCCAGTGATTACATCCGCGGCATGCTCACCAAAGCGCTGGGGGATGACAAGGCTGCCGGCTTGCTGGATCGCATCATGCACAACAGCGACACCAGCGGCATTGAGAGCCTGAAATGGATGGATCCGGGGGCTGTAGCGGAAATGATCGGCAACGAACATCCGCAAATCATCGCAACCATTCTGGTGCATCTGGAACCGGATCAGGCAGCTGACATATTGAAAATGCTCACCGAGCGCACCCGCAACGATGTATTGCTGCGCATATCCACGTTGGACGGCGTGCAACCGATTGCGTTGCGCGAGCTCAACGACGTGCTGGGCAAACTCATGGCGGGCGGGGGCAATAGCAAAAAATCTCTGCAAGGTGGGGTAGCGACCGCTGCAGAGATTCTCAATTTTATGGGTGGCGCGCTTGAGGCGGAAATGATGGAAAACGTGCGCAACTTCGACCCCGACCTGGCGCAAAAAATTGAAGACAAGATGTTCGTGTTCGAAAATATTATGGATATCGATGATCGCGGCATCCAGTTGATCCTGCGCGAAGTTCAGTCGGAATCCCTGATCGTCGCGCTCAAGGGTGCCAACGAGGAACTGCGCGAGAAGATTTTCAAGAACATGTCGCAGCGCGCTGCCGAAATGATGCGCGAAGACCTCGAGTCAAAAGGCCCGGTCAAGCTCAGCGAGGTCGAGGGCAACCAAAAGGAAATCCTCAAAATCGTGCGCCGCCTGTCCGACGAAGGCCAGATTGCGCTAGGCGGCGTTGGCGAGGAGGCGTATGTCTAGCATCGTCATCCCGAAAGAACAGCTCACGGCGTTCGAACGCTGGGAGTTGGCCTCGTTCGATCCGCATTTCGGCGGCGGCCGCCATGATTCCGCGCATAAACACTCCGCTCTTTCCACCGTCGCAGAACTGGAAGCCATCCGGCAACAGGCGCAAGATGAAGGCTTTGCGCAGGGGCGCGATGCGGGCTATGCCGCAGGCCTCCAGCAGGTTCGTACCGAGGCGGCGCAAATTCACACGCTCATGCAAAACCTGCAGGACGCGCTTAATCAGGTGGATGCGCAGCTGGCGCAGTCGTTGCTTGATTTGTCGCTGGAGGTTGCCCGCAAAATGGTGAGTGAAAAGCTGCAAGTAACACCAGAAGTGATTTTAAATATCGTCAATGACGCGATAAGTGGTCTGCCGCACTTTAATCAGAATGCCCATTTGATCTTGCACCCGGACGATGCCGAATTGGTGCGTGAGCATCTGGGTGAACAATTGGCACACACCGGATGGAAGATCTTCGCCGACAAACAAATCAAGCGCGGCGGATGCCGTGCGGAGACCGCGAACAGCCAGGTCGATGCCACCGTCGAGGCGCGCTGGAAACGCGTTGTTGAATCCATAGGACAGGATAAATCGTGGCTAGCGTAACCGCTCACGCTCCCCGTTGGAGTGCCTTTTTAGATGAAGGCCGTGAATATGTGGCCGGCTGCAACCCCATGCCGCCGAGTGGTCGCCTGACCAAGGTAACCGGTTTGGTAATGGAAGCGGTCGGCTTGAAAATGGCAGTTGGCAGCACTTGCGCAATCCATTTGCCAAGCGGCATTGTGGAAGCCGAGGTGGTTGGTTTCTCCGGTGAAAGATTGTTCCTGATGCCGGAAAACGATGTGCAGGGCCTGGTGCCCGGCGCACGCGTGATGCCTCTCGAAACAGCGCATGTATTATCCCTGGACGGAACACGCAGACATGCAAACCGGCGCAATGTGGATCGCGCCAAACATCTGCCAGTCGGCAATATGTTGCTGGGGCGGGTATTGGACGGCTCCGGAAAACCGCTGGACCAGCTAGGCCCGCTGTCCGATCTGGAATCTGCGCCGCTGCAAAGCCGCCCATTCAACCCCCTGGAACGGGCACGAATCGACACGGTGCTGGATGTCGGGGTGCGCGCCATCAACAGCATGTTGACCGTGGGGCGTGGCCAGCGCATGGGTTTATTCGCCGGCAGCGGTGTCGGTAAGAGCGTGTTGCTCGGCATGATGGCGCGCTACACCAATGCAGACATCACAGTGGTCGGCCTGATCGGTGAACGCGGGCGCGAAGTCAAAGAATTCATCAGTGATATTCTCGGCAAGGAAGGCATGGCGCATTCAGTGGTTGTCGCCACACCGGCAGACACCTCGCCGCTGATGCGTTTGCAGGGCGCGGCTTATGCCACCACCATCGCCGAATATTTCCGCGATCAGGGCAAGAACGTATTGTTGATCATGGATTCACTGACCCGTTTCGCCATGGCACAACGCGAAATCGCTTTGGCGGTCGGCGAACCGCCCGCCACCAAAGGTTATCCGCCATCGGTTTTCGCCAAACTGCCGCAACTGGTAGAGCGCGCCGGCAACGGCCTTGAAGGCAGCGGCTCAATTACCGCCTTCTATACCGTGCTGACTGAAGGTGATGACCAGCAAGACCCGATTGCCGATAGTGCGCGTGCGATCCTCGACGGACACATCGTACTGTCCCGGCGACTGGTAGAGCAGGGGCACTATCCTGCAATCGATATCGAAGCATCCATCAGTCGCGTGATGCCCCACCTGATATCGCCCGATCATTTATCGCTGATACAACGCTTCAAGCATATGTATGCCCATTACCAGCGCAACCGCGATCTGATCAGTGTCGGCGCTTATGTCAGAGGCAGTGACCCGTTTCTGGACGAAGCGATCGCACTCTATCCGAAAATGGAACAATTTCTGAAACAGGGCATATTTGAGAACGAACCATATGCTACAAGCGTTGCCAAACTGACCGCATTGTTGCAACCGACACACTAACCGATACGATCATGGCCAAACCCTTTTCCCTGCAACCACTGATTAACCTGGCAGAACACCAGAATGAATCGGCTACGCGTAAGCTCGGCCAGTTAAATCGACAACAGCAGAGCGCGCAGCAAAAACTCGACACCCTGCGCGAGTACCGCAAGGACTATCAAGGCAGGCTTCAGGAGGCTGTCCGGAACGGCATGAACCCGGTTGAATTGCGTAATTTCGAGCAATTCATTTATAAAATAGATACGGCAATCAGCCAGCAACTCAACGCGGTCGAGCAAAGCAAGACATCCACCCAAACAGGCCGTAACGAGTTTGACACAGCGCGGCGCAAGCTAAAATCGCTCGACACACTCAAGGGACGCCACGTCGAAACTGAAAAAAAGGTAGCTGCAAAATCAGAACAAAAAACACTGGATGAGCATTCCGGCAGATCGGCTGCCTATAGGATAAACAATGATGAAGAGAATGGAGTGGCGAATAGGTAATGGCGAGCAGCAAGTTGACTCCCACTCCTGCTCACTGCTTACCACTTCCCTCCATCCCCAGATAAAGGAAACCGCTATGACCAACCTACCGATTACCAGCAACGCCTCTCAATCTGCCAACGCTGCAGGTGCCACAAAGGGTAACAATGCGGCAGCGGATCCGGCCGCGGACGCACAGGCGGCCGAACCTTTCGCGTCATTACTGGCGCGGCAAATCAGCGGCTCTATTTCACCCGGAACCGGTATCGCGCAAATCGCGATCGCTGCCGGCGTGATTGACCCGGAGTTAAAAGATGCACAGGACCAAATCGACCCCGCCACAGACACAACGGCAGATCCAACCGACGCACTGTCCGCCGTGCTGTTGCAAATTCCACAGGAAATGCGTACTTCATTCTCAAGTGAGGCAACCAGTAGCACTACCGGCAAGCAAAACTCACCAGGTATTGGCATCGCCACCCGCAAAACCGCATCACTTGCTGATGCCATGCTGGACGTAGCCGATATGGCGCAAGGCAAGGCAGATGCGTTGTCCGCCGCGCAAGGCAAAACGGAAGCGTTGTCCGCTGCACTGAACAAGACAGATGCGTTGCTCACCGCGCAGGGCAAAGCGGACGCGCTATCCGTTGCGCAGGGCAAGACAGAAATATCGGCTGTCGCAACCGATAGGCAGATTATTGCTGATGCAATGAACCAGGGTGCATTTAAACGCGCTGAATTATCATCCAGTATGTCTCATCAACCCACCCAGAATACCGCCCAAGCGATCAACCCATCGGCAACGCCACCCATGATGCCCAATGCGCTGGCTGACGGCAAAATATCCAGCTCACCTCAAACCATCGCCGCTCCGTTTGGCAGCAGCGGTTGGGCAAACGATTTCTCGCAAAAAATCAGTTGGATGAGCACGCAGCAAAACCAGGTTGCCGAATTGCACTTGAACCCGCCAGATCTGGGTCCACTCAATGTGGTGCTGAAAATCTCCGACAACCAAGCCACCGCACTGTTCACGTCACCGCATAGCGCAGTACGCGATGCGGTAGAGAATGCCATACCTAAACTCCGTGAACTATTGGCCGATAACGGCATCATGTTGGGGAATGCTACGGTCAGCGACCAATCACCGCGAGACCGTGGCGCAGACGAATTCATGAACCGGGGGCTTTCCACTGCCGCGCAGCGTGAAACTTCCGACGATGCGCTTAAATCAGCCACGCTATCCTTATCACAGAATGTACCGATGCACCGCCACAATGGAATGGTTGACACTTTCGCGTGATCAAAGCACGCAATTTTGTAGCGTGGCATGGTTGGAGCGAGGCAGTATTAACCTTGCGCAAAACGTGTCAATAAAGTTAACAATGGCTTAAGTTAGGAGAAATTCCAACATTAATCGGGTTATCATTAGCACCGCGCCATCGACCCGTTGCCGCTTGCGATGCCGGGCTGGCTTGTTGCTGGGAGACAAACTGAAAGGCCGTAAAGCCCGGATGTTGCCCGTACGTTCTGGATTCCCTGCGACTTTTTAAGACTCAACGATTAACTGATAAGGAAATAAAGATGGCTACAAAGCCAGCAAAACCGGCTGCTGCAAAGCCAGGAACCAAACCGGATGTACCGGAGGCGGCGGAGCCAGCGCCCAAAAAGAGCAAAAAGAAACTCATCATCATTATCGCCACATTGTTACTACTGATTGGCGGCGGTGCGGCGGCATTTCTATTGTTGAACCCGGCCCATCCACCCAGGCAGGATGGAGCAGAAGCAGCGGCAGCGGCAGAGGCAGCGGCTGAAGCAGCGCGTTCATCAAAGAATCCGCCGACCTTCATCGATTTGGGTACGTTTACTGCCAACCTGTTAGAAGGTGACCGCTATTTACAAGTTGCCATTTCACTCAAACTGGCCAAGCCAGAGCTGGCAGAAAAAATTAAGGCCAACAGCCCGGAGATTTTGCACCGCGTGAACATGTTACTGCAAAGCAAGCGCCCTTCGGAGCTTGCCACTTTTGAAGGCAAGGAGCTGTTGGGCAAACAAATCAAGGGGCAAGTCGAATATGTCATGGGCATGCGCAAGACTGCTCCCGTCATAAGCTCAGAACAGGATACTGCCGCGCCAATTGAGAATCGCACCATCAAGAGCGATATTACCGAGGTGCTGTTTACTTCATTCATTATTCAATAGAGAACCACTAATAGAGACCGATGAGCGAGTTCCTCTCACAAGACGAAGTTGATTCCCTGCTCAAGGGGGTCACCGGCGAAACGGATGATGAAAAAGATCAAGCCGAAGCCGCGCCTGGAGAAGTGCGCGCATACAATCTGGCTTCACAGGAACGCATCGTGCGTGGGCGTATGCCCACGATGGAGATCATCAACGAGCGTTTCGCACGCCTGTTCCGCATCGGTTTGTTCAATTTCATCCGCCGTACGCCGGAAATTTCAGTCGGGCCAGTGCGGGTATTGAAGTTTGGTGAGTTCATCCGCAACCTGCATGTGCCAACCAACCTGAATATTATTCAAGCCAAGCCGCTGCGCGGCAATGGCTTGTTTATTTTCGATCCGAATCTGGTGTTTCTGGTAGTAGACAATATGTTCGGCGGCGACGGGCGTTTCCATACCCGTGTCGAAGGCCGCGAGTTTACCCAGACCGAGCAGCGCATCATCAGAAACTTGCTCGATGTAGTGTTTGAGACCTATGGAAAATCCTGGGAGGCTGTTTACCCGCTGTCATTCGAATTCGTGCGCTCGGAAATGAACCCGCAGTTCGCCAACATCGCGACCCCCAACGAGGTTGTGATCGTCACCACTTTTGACATCGAACTCGGCGGCAATGGTGGCGCATTCCACGTTTGCATGCCCTACTCCATGCTCGAACCGGTCAAGGACTTGCTTTACAGCGCCATGCAGGGTGAACATCAGGCGATGGATCAACGCTGGCTGCAACTCATGTCCAAGCAAGTGCAATCCGCCAGTATTGAATTGATTGCCACGCTCGGCCAGGCAGCGGTCACGCTTGAACAAGTATTGAAAATGCGCAGCGGTGATATTGTTCCGCTGGAAGTAAATGAAAATATCACCGCCTCCGTGGATGGCATACCGGTGTTGGAGTGCAAATATGGCGCATTCAACAATCAATATGCATTGAAAGTTGAAAAAATGATCTCGACCAGCGAAGGATAAACTCATGGCTGACGAAACTACCAGCAATGAAGAGGCAATCACCGCCGACGATTGGGGTGCCGCCATGGCTGAACAAACGACCTCTGCCCCTGCGGCTGACGATTGGGGTGCCGCCATGACCGAGCAGGCTACTGCCAGCAGCTCGCCGGCAGCTCAAGCCAAACCGCATATCTTTGAACAACTCGGCTCCGGCTCCGGCTCCGGCCACAATGATCTCGAGATGATTCTGGATATCCCTGTACAACTGACCGTTGAACTGGGGCGCACCAAAATGCCGATCAAAAATCTGCTGCAACTGGCGCAAGGATCGGTTGTTGAACTGGCAGGCATGGCCGGTGAGCCACTGGATGTGATGATCAACGGTTTTTTGATCGCGCAAGGTGAAGTGGTCGTGGTGAACGATAAACTTGGCATTCGCCTGACAGACATCATCACCCCCTCCGAGCGGATGCGACGACTCAACAGATGACGCTTCAGAAGACAGAAGACAGGGGGCAGGTGACAGAGGCGATGTCGCGGCTGTGCCGCATCATTCATATGGATGTGCCGCTTCGCGGCACACGAAATCTCTGTCTTCTGTCTTCTGTCTTCTGTCTTCCGATGTCTGTCCTCTGCCTTCTGTCCTCTGTTGCCGCCGCCGAAGAAGCGCGCCCCGCCTATATTCCGCCACCACCCGCTGTCAGTTCAGGTAGTCTCGTACAAATCATTTTCAGTTTGTTACTGGTTTTGGCAGCCATCGTGCTTGTGGCCTGGCTACTCAAGCGCATGAACATGACCCAACAAGGGTCAGGTAATCTGCTCAAGGTGTTGGGCGGTGTGTCGATAGGTCAGCGCGAGCGCATCGTACTGGTCGAAATCAACGATACCTGGCTGGTTGTCGGCGTAGGCCCGGGGCAAATCCGCACGTTGCACACGCTCCCGAAGTCGGAAGACATTGGGCAAACGGAAAATACAACCTTTAGTGCTCACCCTCCTGAAAATAAATTTGCTGCCCTCCTGTCTTCGATCGTCAGGCCGCAGCCGTCTGACAAAAAACATGATGCGCCGTAGCCATCAGACATTGCTGGCGCTGCTTTTCGTGCTGTTTGGCGCAACATCAACTGCTTGGGCGGAAGTTGGATTGCCCGCATTGACCAGCACCCCGGCACCGGGTGGTGGACAGTCGTACAGCTTGAGCCTGCAAACGTTGTTGCTGCTTACTTCGCTGAGCTTTTTACCGGCAATATTGCTGATGATGACCGGCTTCACGCGCATTATTATTGTGTTGAGTCTGTTGCGTTCCGCGCTTGGCACCCCATCCTCGCCACCAAATCAGGTGCTGATCGGCTTGGCGCTATTCCTTACCTTCTTCGTTATGTCGCCGGTATTCGACAAAATCTACACCGACGCATACCTGCCATTCAGCGAAAATAAACTCGATTTCCAACAGGCGGTGGAAAAGGGCAGCGTACCGCTGAAAACCTTCATGCTACGCCAGACTCGCGAGGCAGATCTTGCGCTATTCGTCAGGATATCCAATACAGAGCCTCTACAAGATGCCGAACAGGTACCGCTGCGCATCCTGGTGCCGGCCTATGTGACGAGTGAGCTGAAAACAGCCTTCCAGATCGGCTTTGTGGTGTTTATCCCGTTTCTCATCATCGACATGGTAGTTGCCAGCGTGCTGATGTCCATGGGTATGATGATGGTATCGCCAGCGATTATTTCGCTGCCCTTCAAAATCATGCTGTTCGTACTGGCCGATGGCTGGAATTTGATAATCGGCTCACTGGCACAGAGTTTTTATACTTAAGGGAACCTCTATAAATTCACTTTTGCGGGATGAAGCGCAAGGAGTCGCGCAGCGAATGACGAGACATATCAAATGGATAGGCGAGGAATGAGCGAGCACGCGACGCAGCGATTCGCCCGCAAAATGAATTTATAGAGGTTCCCTTAACCGGCGTAAGACACACAGACAAACATATGGCTATACGGGCGATTCATGAATCGCCCCTACGAACCTGACATCTAACCATGACTCCTGAAACCGTCATCACCATCGGGCAGCAAGCCGTCGAAATGACCCTGATGATTTCTGCGCCGCTGCTGCTCAGCGCTCTGGTCGTCGGCCTGCTGGTCAGCATTTTTCAGGCGGCAACGCAGATCAACGAAATGACTCTGTCTTTCATCCCCAAACTTCTGGCGATTTTTCTGATGTTGATTTTGACCGGCCCGTGGATGATTAACGCTATGGTGGATTACATCCAAAGGCTATTTGGCAATATTCCCTGGATGATCGGATGATCAGTTTTACCAGCGCGCAACTCGATGCCTGGCTTGCTACGCTAATTTTCCCGCTGACACGCATTCTTGCAATGATCGCCAGCTCGCCCGTACTGGGTAATAAACAGCTCCCGGTGCGCGTCAAAATAGGGCTGTCTGTACTGCTCGCTATCATCATCGCGCCGACCATAGCCCCGATGCCGCCAGTCGCTATCGGTTCTCCACAGGGGCTGCTGATCATAATCCAGCAGATCATTATCGGCGTGGCGATGGGATTCACCATGCGGCTTATTTTCACTGCTGTCGAGATGGCCGGCGAATTGGCCGGGCTGCAGATGGGGCTGGGGTTCGCCAGTTTTTATGACCCAATCAATGCCACTCATTCTGCAGTCATTGCCCAATGGATGGGAATAATCGCGGTGCTGGCATTCCTGGCAATAAACGGGCATCTGCTCATGCTATCCGCGCTGGCCGAAAGTTTTCAGACGCTGCCCATCGGCAACATGCTGTCACCCAAGGGATTCTATGAGGTGGTTGGCTGGGGCGGCAGCATTTTTGCCTATGCCTTGCAAATTTCACTGCCCATACTGGCCGCGTTGCTGATTACCAATATCTCATTGGGGATACTCACCCGCGCCGCACCACAGCTTAACCTGTTCGCGGTTGGCTTCCCCATCACGCTGGCAATTGGATTTTTCGTGCTGGTGTTATCCATACCCTACCTCGTGCCGATGCTGGACAGGCTCACTCAAGAAGGTTTGAGTACGACACTCAATCTGATGAAATTATCACGCTGACAGGTATCGTTCAGCCACAACGGAAACCTGAAAATCAGATGTAGTTGAATAACGAGAGTTCTGAAATCTTGAGGAAAGACTTTTGCGCGGCCTGCAAACTTATCTGCTGTTGAGTCAAATCGCTAACCGCCTTGTTGTAGTCGACATCTTGTAATCCAGATAAGGTCTGCTTGAACTGCAAGCCCAAGTCCTCACCCGCCGACTCCAGCGCATCAATTTCATTAAGACGCAAACCCAACGAAGACCTGATCGTCAGCACATTGTCCAAACCGCGATCAAAATAACCCATCGCAGTGCTCAAACTAGCAGACAACGCCGCCGACTGTGCGGCATTTCCCGCACCAATCGGGGTGTTTAACGCGGTGATCAAATCTGAAATCGCCTTGAATATACTCACGTTGCTGCTGGGTTGCACCGTAAATTGATCATCGGGTAACGGAATACCCTGAATGTCGAACTGCATTCCCCCGACATTGATTGCCTGGCCGCTGGTATATGTCTGCGCCGTCATTCCCGCGACTGCCACCCCGGTGGTAACGTTGGTCACCGTATAGGTGGGTGCCGTTACGTTAAAGACATCGTTCGCCACAGCACCTGTAATCTCGAGCGAAATACCGTCAAACGCAATGGTTTGCGGGTCGGTGTATGCCAAACCCGTCATACCCGCAACCGCAGTATTGGTCGTCGTATCCAGTACGCTGTAGGTCGCGCCTCCGGCATCCATGGTGATGCTGTAGTTATGCCCTGTCACCGACCCCGGAGTGACTACTGCAGGTGCAGTACTAAACGTACCAGTACCCGTTACCGACGTTCCAAATGCACTAAACGCAACCGAGTATCTGTCCCCCGTCACAGGCCCTGTTACGGTGCCGGCGCTGATCGCTCCGCTGCCGGTATTCGTTGCCACAGCCTGGGTGACGAATGTACCATTGCCGTTTTTCACCCGCATGAAAACATCTGCGCCGCTGTTGTTGGAAGCCATTTGTCGTGATGCGCTCACCTGCGTCAAGCGCTCGCCATCATCACCGTTATAACTCATCACACCGGCCACATTTGCAAAGGGCTGGGTACGGGACTGGAAGCCTGAAAACAGATAATTGCCAACTCCATCTGTGCTATTTGCATAACCGATCAGCTCCTGCAACCTCCCGCTCAATTCGGTCGCTATGGTCTGACGGTCACTGTTATTAAACGAGCCATTGCCGGCACCTATAGTAGCCGTTTTGACATCCTGCAACAGTGTAGTTACGCTCTGCAGCGTGCTTTCCGCAAGCGATACGGTATTACGCGCAGCATTGCGGTTTGCCGCATATTGCGTATTCATCGCATCAGACTGCGCTACCTCCAAGGCGCGCGCTGCCGCCACCGGATCATCCGACGCGGTAAGGATACGGCGGCCGGTTGAGATTTGCTGTTGGGTTTGCAACAACTTCGCCTGCTGTTGTCCCAGCAATGACACGTTGTTATCAAAAATCGTACTTGAGCTGACACGCATCACACACCTGCTTTCCTATTTAATCGCCATAATGGCATCAAACATGGTTTGGGCAATTTGCATCGCCTTGGCTGCCGCTTGATACGCCTTTTGGTAGCGTATCAAATTCGCCGCCTCCTCATCCAGATTCACCCCGGAAACCGACTGCTGCGCCGCAACTGTCTGCACCACCATATTGGCTTGAGCCGTACTCGTCACGGCCATTTCATTGGTTTTCGAACCGATCTCGCCAACCAGTTGACTATATACGCCCTGCAAGCTCGCCGTTCCGTTCGCCATCAAGTTTTGCGTCTGCAAACCGGCCAGTAACAAGCCGTTGCGATTATCGCCGGAAGCATTGGTGTTTGGCGCGAAACTGAAAACATCACCCGCAGCCGGTGTCCCGGTCACCTGGATCGTCCAGCCGTTATAGCTAATATCCTGCCCCGCTGTATAGGACACTGTCCCGACAACCGCCGGTGTTGCGCCCGACACGGTGTAACTGGTCGCCGGGTCGTTGAACATAATGGTGAAGGGCTGCGCGCTCAACGTTCCGCCACTAATACTCCCCGTGCCCGCATTAGCCGACGCGGGCGTAGCCACCATAGCCCCGGCGTTACTGCCTTTGGCTACATTGAAAACATCCCCGTTTGCCGGCGTGCCGGCGATTTGAACCGTCCAGCCGTTATAGCTGATATCAGTGCCGGCCACATACCCGGCAACCGATCCTATGGTCACGGCAGAGGGAGGTGAACCCCTCATTTCAACCACATCAAATGCATTCGCACCGGTAAAGTTGATGCTGACCGGATTCAAATTCAATGCACCGGTGTTGACTTTGGCAACGCCGCTGTTGGCACCGACATTAACCACATCACCCGCAACCGGCACGCCGGAAAGCTGCGCCGTCCAACCGTTATAGCTGATGTTTGGCGCAGTATAAGCCTGCGCCCCAGCCACAGCCGGCACCGCACCCGTCACGGTATAGCTTGTCGCATCGATAAAGGTAATGCTGACAGGGGTGGTTAAATTCGTATTAGCCGGCGTACTGACCGTCATACCGGCGACCGTGGCAGTATTGCCTGCTGGGGTCGTGGCGCTAATTGAGGCAACCGCACGCTGCGACAGCGCGGTTGCAATCTTGGCCGGGTCGGTTGTTGCCAGCCTGATGTCTCGCGCACCATTTGCTGTGGGGCGTATCAAAAAGCTGTCGCCTACGGCAACTGTAGCCGGTGCAGCGATAGTCATGCCATCCACAGTCTGCGGCAAACTTGAATAGTTTCTTGTCACGTTATCCGACACGCGCAGCAGGGTATAGCTCGTGCCCCCGGTGAACCTTAACTGATAGTCGCTGGTGGTCAAGTCTGCCACGTTGGCAATCGTGACGGTCGGCACTCCCGAGGTCGAATTATTGTTGGCATTCTTGTCGATACGCGGAGATGCTGCATTAAAAAGTGGGCCTCCTGCCGCGCCGTTCAAATCCTGCCCAAACTGGTTTTGCTGATTGATGCTGGCTGCCATTCCCAACGCCACCCGCCCAAGTGCATTACGTGCCGGCTCCAGCGTTTGGTCGCGGAAAGTGAGGTATGCGCCTAGATTGCCGCCTTTTAAACTGCTTTGCTGCAAGGAAATGGTTCTGCCATTATTTATATAAGCGACATCTACCTTGCTTGGGTCGTTTACCGATTGAATGACCTGCAGCCGCATCGCTTGCTCATCCACCACCAATGCCTGCCCGCTACCGGCAAACACACTCGCCGTCCCATCCGATTGCTGCAATACAGTTGTTTTAATTTCCTGGTTCAACTTGGTAATCAGCTGATCGCGCTGATCGATCAGGTCATTCGGCTGCTGCCCCTGCCCACTGGCGGTAGCCCGTTTGATGCTGCCGTTCAGGCTAGCAATTTGCTGGGCATAGTGATTAACGGAATTGACACTATTGGCGATTTGTCCGGTCAGCCCATTGGCTATATCCGTCAGGCGTTGATCGATGGCTTGAAATCTGTTTACGACGAGCTGCGAATTACCCAGCATGGTTTGGCGCGCAGGCACCGATTCAGGGTTGTTGGCAACTCCATTCAGCGACTCAAAAAAGCTCTGCATCGCCGGTGACACCCCGGCAATAGGGTCGGCAATCAGATTGTCGATCTGCGTCATTGCGGAATGGTAAGCAGTCAGGTAGCTGGCCTGGTTCTGCTCTTGCAAAACCTGAGTGTTCAAAAATGCATCATAGATGCGTATTACACCCGTGACATCGACCCCCTGACCAACAAACCCACTACCGGTCTGTTGGCCGGCGCGCGAACCGAGCATCACCTGCTGGCGTGTATATCCGGGAGTGCTTGCATTGGCAATATTATGTTCGGTAGTCGCTAACCCTATCTGGGCAGCGTTCATGCCACTTAATGCCGAGGTAAATAGGTCTGCCACGATATTTCCTTAAAGTCGCCCACAGGGGCTCAATGATGTTATCGGCACACGGGGGAAATTCTTTAGGGAAACGCGGATTAAATCAGCCGTTCGCCCTGAGCCTGTCGAAGGACTTTTGCGACCTATTGATTGCTATAGATTTAATCCGCCCATGGTTCGACAAGCTCACCACGAACGGATTCAATCTGCGTTTCCTTAGTATTTCACAGATAGTTCAGAACAACAGATACGGGTAAGTATGTGCCAACACACGCGGGTTACTGCGCTTACCCCATCGAATTGATCATCGCCATAACGCGCGTCAGTTTGTCGGCATAATCCGGGTCGGTCGCGTACCCCGCCTTTTGAATGGCCTGCGCCAATCCGCTTGAGTCCATGCCTTGCTGCAATACACCCGCATAGCGCGGGTTTTGGCTAATAAGATTGGAGTAATCCTGAAACGCCTCGGCGTAGGAAGAATAGGCACGGAATTTTTCAACTTGCTTGTATGCCACACCATTTTTATACTCGGTGGTCATCACTTCCGCCACCTTGCCGTTCCAACTGGCATTGGCCTTGATGCCGAACAGGTTGAAGCTGTTACTGCCGTCCGCCATGCGTATCTCGCGTTTGCCCCAGCCGCTTTCCAGCGCAGCCTGTCCCAGCATCAGTTGCGGCGGCACACCCGTCGATTGGCTGGCTTGCATGGCATGTGGCAGCATGCGATTCATGAAATCCTGTTGGATATTTGCGCCGTATGCTGACGGCAAAGCCGTCAATGATCGGGAATCGGGTATCGCAGATTGAGAGCCAGGAGCTGAAGGTTGAATGGTCGGCTTAACGTCTCCCACCTGCCCGCCCATGCTGCGGCTTAATTGCTTGACCATGATGTCTGCCAGGCCCACGCCACGGCTGGCCATGTTTTGCGCCAATTGCTGGTCCAGCATACCGGTGAACATTTTGGTTTGTTCGCTATCGAATATACCGTCTTGAGGTGTGGCCTCGCGCATGCTTTTCAGCATCATGTTGAGAAATACCGACTCGAACTGCTGCGCCGCCGCTTTGAGTGCCTGATCTGGCGAATTTTTGGCCTGCGCCCGCAACTGCTCTAGCGACTGGGTATCCAGCGCCAATCTTGCAGAGGTGTCCAACCGGTTAACCATTCAGAGATTCCTTTAGCAGGGTGTTGAAAAACGTAGCGAGAGGCGATCAGGCAAGGCTGGAGCTGGCAAAAAAGCGGAGTTTACAAAGGGTAAATGAGCATTTTTTGACAGTTCCCAACGCAGCATCATCGCCTCGCAGTAGTTTTTCAACACCCTGTTAGATGATCTCCAACTCCGCGTGCAGCGCCCCGGATGATTTCATTGCCTGCAAAATCGCCAGCAAATCCTGTGGGGTCGCACCAATCGAATTGAGAGCCTTGATGACCTCGCTCAATGATACACCCTTCTGGAGTTGCACCAAACCGCCTTTGTCTGCCTTGATTTCGATACTGGTCTTGTCGGTTTGCACGGTCTGCCCGCCGGCAAGTGCATTGGGCTGGCTCACGCTGCTATCGGTATTAATCACCACACTCAAATTGCCGTGCGCCACGGCGCAAGTGTCCAGCATGACTGCCTGATTCATCACGATTGATCCGGTGCGGGCATTGATAATCACTTTGGCAAGGCCTTGCGCCGGATTGACCTCCAGATTCTCAATCTTGGAGATGAAGGCCACACGCGCGCTGCCTGCCGGCGCGCGCACCTGTATCACCCTGCCGTCCAAGGCCTGCGCGATATCCGGCGCAACCTGCCCGTTGATAACTTCGACTATTCGAGCGGCAGTGGTGAAATCTGTCGTATTCAATTCCAGATGTATGGAATCGCCTTGTCCGAGCATGGTCGGCACGGCACGCTCTACCGTGGCGCCGGCCGGTACGCGACCAACGCTCAAGTGATTCACCTGCACCGATGCGCCGCCGGAAGAAGCCCCCACACCTGCAACCACCACATTGCCCTGTGCCATTGCGTACACCTGTCCATCCGCACCCTTCATCGGAGTCATCAACAACATGCCGCCACGCAGGCTCTTGGCATTGCCGATTGAAGAAGCTGTTACGTCTATGGTCTGCCCGGGCTTGGAAAATGGCGGAAGCGTGGCAGTCACCATCACCGCCGCAATGTTTTTAAGTTGCAGGCTGGTGCCCTGTGGAATATTTACCCCCATCTGCGACAACATGGTGATAATACTCTGCACCGTGAATGGCGTTTGTGTGGTCTGGTCGCCGCTACCGTCCAAACCGACCACGAGACCATAGCCGATCAACTGGTTATCCCGTACACCCTGAATGCTCGCCATATCCTTGATACGGTCGGCATACGCTACGCTCCAGAAGACAGAAGACAGAAGACAGAAGACAGACAGACAAACCACTCTCCCAATGCTGGAGATGCCAGATTTGCTCAACGGCAATAGAAAAATTCGTTTCATCCTAGAAAACCCAATAGGTGTTTCATCGTAAAAGGTTGCGCGGGTGATTCATGAGTCGCCCCTACTAGAACGGCAACACCGACAGGAAGAAACGCCCCAGCATCCCCAGCGACTGTGCGTCATTGATTACTTCGTTCATCCCGCCCGCGCTCTTGTATTCAATGCGTGCATCGGCGACTTGTGTGGACGGCACAGCATTGAGATTGGTAATCGTAGTCGGATTTACTACGCCCGAGAAACGGATAAATTCATTGTTGTTGCCTAATGCCACCTGTTTTTCACCGCTAACCAATAGATTCCCGTTTGCCAGCACCTCGATTACTGTCACGGCGATTGCTCCAGTCAATTCCTCGCTCGCACTTCCCGCGCCGCCAGTTGCCGATTTGTTGCTGGTTTCTCCAACAACAGAGCCGGTCAGAGAAAAAAGTTTGCGCAGCAATGAGCCGAACGATCCGCCGATTGAGCTGCCGACCACGCTCGGTATATTTGTCGTTACAGTCGGAATATTGGCATCAATGCTGTTCGAGTAACTGGAACTACCACTGGATTTGCGGCTGCCGCTGGTTTTTTCCACGATATTGATGGTCAGGATATCGCCAACATTACGTGCCCGTTTGTCTTCGAACAATGGGCGTTCATTAATTCCGGCATGGAAGATCGCACCGTCCGCCGGAATGACGGCCTTGTTGGCTACCGGCCTGGCAGTCATGGGCTGATGCACATTAGTCGTCGGGTTGCTGGCGCTGCAACCGGCAACCAGAAGACAGAAGATAGAAGACAGAAGACAGAAGCTCCCGCTACTTGCTCCCCGCTTCTCGCTGTTCAATTATCGCTCCTCAAAATATCAATCACATCTGCGACAATTTTTGCAACATCTGATCCGAAACCGTAATCGCCTTGGAATTGATCTCGTAGGCTCGCTGTGTCTGAATCATGTTTACTAATTCTTCAACCACGTTCACATTGGATGTTTCCACATAATTTTGGTTCAGCAACCCCGCGCCATTAGTGCCCGGCACATTGGTGCTGGGTGTGCCGGATGAAGCGGTTTCCTGATAAAAATTCTCGCCTTGGCTTTGCAAACCTGCCGGATTGATGAAGGTTGCCAGTTGCAAACTGCCGACCTGCACCGGCGCTGCCACACCTGGTTGAGTAACCGTTATCACCCCATCGCGCCCTATCGTGACCGCTATGGCATCCGCCGGAATGGTTATAGCAGGTTGAACAGCGAAGCCGCTGGATGTCACCAGCTGCCCCTGGCTATCACGCTGAAATGACCCATCGCGAGTATAGGCTGTCGATCCATCCGGCATCAGCACCTGAAAGAATCCTGCACCCTGAATTGCCACATCCAACGAGTTACTGGTAAGTTGCAGATTACCCTGGGTATGGATGCGTTCTGCCGCCACCGGGCGCACCCCCGTGCCGATCTGCAAACCGGACGGGATCTGGGTTTGCTGCGAGGATTGCGCGCCGGGTTGGCGCAGTGTTTGATACAGCAGATCCTCAAATATCGCACGCGAGCGCTTGAAACCTGTCGTACTGACATTGGCCAGATTATTGGCGATCACATCCATCTGGGTTTGCTGCGCATCCAGACCGGTTTTTGAAATCCACAGTGAACGTATCATGATTTTTATCCTTATCAGTTGTGGTGAGTAGTGAGTAGTGAGTGGAACGGCACTTCGTGCCTCAGTGGTGGTGGTGAACCCTACCACTTACCACTTACCACTTAAACTAGCCCGAAATATTCATTATCTGGCTGGCTTGCCGCGCATTGCTGTCCGCGCTTTGCAACATCTTCATCTGCATGTCGAATTTGCGCGCCAACGAAATCATGTTCACCATCGCTTCCACGGTATTCACATTACTGCCTTCCAGGCTACCGGGAACGATCCCAACATTGTCATCGATAATTGCGTCTTCACCATTTTTCAAACGAAACAAACCGTCACCACCACGCTCAAGCTGTTGTGAAGGTGGATTGACCAGTTTTAATCTGCCCAACGAAATTACCGAGGCGGCCTTACCACTGCTTGGAACGGTAGAAATCGTACCGTCCTTGGCAAACGTCACTTCCGTATCAGGCGGAATAGTAAGGGCACCGCCATCGGTGATTACATTCAATCCGGTGCGTGTCTGCAATATTCCATTGGATGAAATTTGCAAACTACCGTTGCGCGTATAGGCCTCTTTACCATCCTGCCCCTGCACTGCAATCCAGCCTTCACCGCGTACCGCCACATCCAGCTCGCGGCCGGTCTGCTGAAAAGGGCCCGAGGTAAAATCCGATCCCGGTGTGGAGTCCACCACAAAAGTGCGGGTTGGCAAACCCTCGCCCACCAGAGGCACCGCGCGAAAGGTGCTCAACATGGCGCGAAAACCCGGAGTACTGGCATTCGCCAGATTTTCCGACACCGCCGCCTGCTGATTCAGCACCTGCGATGCGCCGGTCATGGCGGTGTAGATTAATTTGTCCATTGTCTATTGGGAACCTCTATAAATTCATTTTGCGGGCGAATCGCTGCGTCGCGTGCTCGCTC